>NZ_JAPUEW010000018.1:0-110633 GCF_027492335.1 Klebsiella sp.
ACCGGTACTAATGAACCGTGAGGCTTAACCTTACAACGCCGAAGATGTTTTGGCGTGAGAGATGATTTTCAGCTTAGATTACAGATTTTCGGGAACGAAAGATTTTACGCAGAGGCAAGGCGGCAAATGAAGGAAAGGAAGGAGCATACTGGAGTATGTGACTGACTTTACGAATGCAGCCAACGCAGTATCGGTGTAAAAGATTCGTTTCTGACAACAGAATTTGCCTGGCGGCGACAGCGCGGTGGTCCCACCTGACCCCATGCCGAACTCAGAAGTGAAACGCCGTAGCGCCGATGGTAGTGTGGGGTCTCCCCATGTGAGAGTAGGGAACTGCCAGGCATCAAATTAGCAAGTGAAACCGGGGCATTAAACCGGTGGTTGTAAAGAAATTCGGTGGAGCGGTAGTTCAGTCGGTTAGAATACCTGCCTGTCACGCAGGGGGTCGCGGGTTCGAGTCCCGTCCGTTCCGCCACTTATTAAAAGCCCTGAGCGTTTGCTCAGGGCTTTTTCTTTTCTTGTCGTTTAATTATTGCTGATTTAGCAAAAATCCTCTGCATATAGCGATCTTTTTCTCGTTCCTTTCATTCGCCATAATTGTCCTCGTTAACCGATATTGATAAATAAAGAGGAAAATCATGACAATCCCTGCATTTGGTCTTGGCACCTTCCGCCTGAAAGATGATGTGGTAATCGCTTCTGTAAAAACGGCGCTGGAGCTGGGCTATCGCGCCATTGATACCGCACAAATCTATGATAACGAAGCGGCTGTAGGTCAGGCCATTGCTGAAAGTGGCATCGCGCGTGATGAGCTGCTCATCACCACCAAGATCTGGATTGAAAACCTGGGCAAAGACAAGCTGATCGCCAGCCTGAAAGAGAGTTTGCAGAAGCTTCGTACCGACTATGTCGACCTGACGCTGATCCATTGGCCGTCACCGAATGATGCTGTTGCAGTCGAAGAGTTTATGGCCGCCCTACTGGAAGCGAAGAAAGAAGGGCTGACCCGTCAGATTGGTATCTCTAACTTCACTATCCCGCTGATGGAGCGTGCAATTGCTACTGTCGGTGCGGAGAATATCGCGACCAACCAGGTCGAACTGTCTCCGTACCTGCAGAACCGTAAAGTGGTCGATTGGGCGCGTGAGCACGGTATCCATATCACTTCTTATATGACGCTGGCCTACGGTAAAGCTCTGAAAGATGAAGTGATTGCCCGTATCGCCGCTAAACATAATGCGACCCCGGCTCAGGTCATCCTGGCATGGGCGATGGGCGAAGGTTATGCGGTTATCCCATCTTCCACCAAGCGTGAAAACCTGGCGAGCAACCTGAAAGCGCTGGATCTGAAGCTGGATGATGAAGATCATCAAGCGATCGCTGCGCTGGATTGCAACGACCGCCTGGTAAGCCCGGAAGGCCTGGCGCCGAAGTGGGATTAACCCACGGCCTCCGGCACGGCGGTTTACGCCGCTGCCGGAAGACAGTCTCTTACAGCTCCTTCGGGAGCTGTTTGACGTGCTCACTAAGAAAATCAATAAATGCCCTGATGCGCGTGCTTACGGCCCTATCGCTGTAGTACACCGCGCTGAATGGCATCTCGACCGGCAGGCGTTTGTCGGCAAGCAATTCAACAAACTCCCCGCTGGCAATCTCTTTATCCACCATATAATCCGACAGGCAAGCGATGCCGTTACCTGCGAGGCAAAGTTGCTTGAGTGTTTCTCCACTGTTAGACGATATTTCACATTCAACCTCCAGCAGTTGGCCATCACAGCAGGAAACGGGCCATGTATTCAATGACAAGGGTTCGCTAAAACCCAGGCACTGGTGATTTTTTAAATCGGCTACGTTGTGCGGTGTACCGAAACAAGCAATATACTCCGGCGAGGCGATAATTTTGCGGTAGCTATTAAACAACGGTCTGGCGCGCAAACTGGAATCAGTCAGGGTACCCGCGCGGATGGCAACATCAACTTTACGCTCAATCAGATTTATAAACGTTTCTGAGGAGACCAAAGCAAGGCTCATTTCCGGGTAGCGTTCGCGAAAAGGTTTTATCAAAGGCATCAGAAAATGCAGCATCACTGGTGTTGCGGCATCAACACGTAATAATCCTCTTGGCGTCGTCCGACTTTCCAGAAGCTCATTCTCTGCCGCTGCCATTTCCTGAAGCACCACCTGTACACGGCGAAAATAACGCTCCCCCTCTTCGGTCAAACTTAGCTGACGAGTGGTGCGGTTAAGCAGGCTAACACCGAGTTTTGACTCCAGTTTTTTCACTGCCCGACTTACGGCAGAGTTGGCTTGCCCTAACTGTTCAGCCGCGCGGCTGAAGCTACCACTCTCTACTACGGCGACAAAGATAGCGATTTCTTCTGAGGTAGCTCTCATTATTGCACCTGTGGCAAAATTCTATTGATATTTTAACTATTTTTGTTATTAAAACATCCCTTCATACTACGTGTCATCTTAATCCTGATGATACGGAGTAAATTATGCCACTGGCGCTACTTGCCTTGACGATCGGTGCCTTTGCTATCGGCACGACTGAATTTGTAATTGTAGGTCTGGTACCTGCAATTGCTGAACAGCTGTCTATCTCATTGCCCTCTGCGGGTTTGTTGGTTTCTATCTACGCGTTAGGCGTAGCAATTGGGGCCCCGGTACTCACCGCATTGACCGGTCGTATGCCGCGTAAGCAACTACTACTGGCATTGATGGTACTGTTCACCGCTGGTAATCTTTTGGCCTGGCAGGCGCCTGGCTATGAAACTCTCGTTCTGGCCCGCCTTTTGACAGGCCTGGCACACGGCGTATTCTTCTCTATAGGTTCGACAATTGCTACCAGCCTGGTGCCAAAAGAGAAAGCTGCTTCGGCGATTGCAATTATGTTTGGTGGTCTGACAGTTGCGTTGGTGACCGGTGTTCCGCTAGGCACTTTTATTGGCCAACATTTTGGCTGGCGTGAGACATTCCTGGCGGTATCGATCCTTGGAGCGATCGCGTTAATTAGCAGCCTGATTCTGGTACCGAATAATATCCCTGGCCGCGTCAGCGCTAGCCTGCGTAATCAACTTAAGGTCCTGACTCATCCACGTTTACTAATTATTTATGCTATTACTGCACTTGGTTATGGTGGCGTATTTACCGCTTTTACCTTCCTGGCACCGATGATGCAAGATCTGGCCGGGTTTAGCCCATCAGCAGTGAGTTGGATTTTATTGGGGTATGGTGTTTCGGTCGCAATTGGTAACGTGTGGGGCGGTAAACTGGCAGATAAACATGGCGCCGTTGTAGCACTGAAGTTTATCTTTGCTGCCCTGGTTGTTCTGCTGTTGGTATTTCAGTTCACGGCAAGTATTCACTATGCCGCGTTAGCGACGATACTGGTGATGGGTATTTTTGCTTTCGGTAATGTCCCTGGCCTACAGGTGTACGTAGTCCAAAAAGCGGAGCAATATACTCCCGATGCGGTCGATGTCGCCTCCGGCTTGAACATTGCAGCGTTTAATATTGGTATTGCGTTAGGTTCCGTGATTGGTGGACAGACGGTGGAACATTATGGTTTGGCTCAGACGCCATGGATTGGCGCGCTGATTGTGCTGGTTGCGTTGTTATTGGTGGTTATTAGCGGTCGGCTCGATAAGCCTCAGCGCTGTGCTACGGGCCTTTCCGTAGAAGGATAACGGTTTCTGGCAAATTGCATTGAAAGTGTATACAAAAATCCCTATAACAGAAGGACCAGCCGCAGTCGGGCTGGTTTCCTGTTATCGAGGTTTGATGCCTAAATTGCGAAAGAATACCTATGCCATGCGCTATGTCGCCGGACAACCCGCGGAGAGAATTTTACCTCCGGGGTCGTTTGCAGGCATTACTCCGGCTTTCCCTTCCGGGGTGCCGTTAAGCTCGGATGAAAAAATCCGCGTGCTGGTGTGGAATATCTTCAAACAGCAGCGCGCCGAGTGGAAATCCGTTCTTAATAATTTCGGCAAAGATGCCCACTTGGTGCTGTTACAGGAAGCGCAAACCACGCCTGAGTTAGTAAAATTTGCTACGTCCAATTATCTGGCCGCTGATCAGGTGCCGGCGCTGGTACTGCCTCAGCATCCTTCTGGCGTGATGACGTTAGCCTCTGCTCATCCGATATACTGCTGCCCTCTGCGTGAACGCGAGCCGATCCTGCGGTTGGCGAAGTCAGCGCTGGTTACAGTTTATCCGTTACCAGATTCCCGTTTGCTGATGGTAGTGAATATTCACGCGGTCAACTTCAGCCTTGGCGTCGATGTCTACAGCAAGCAGCTGTTGCCGATAGGCGATCAGATAGCCCATCACAGCGGACCGGTGATTATGGCGGGTGATTTCAACGCCTGGAGCCGTCCGCGAATGAACGCTTTGTACCGCTTTGCGCGAGAAATGTCGCTGCGTGAAGTCCGTTTCTCTGACGATCAGCGACGTCGCGCTTTTGGTCGTCCGCTTGATTTTGTGTTCTATCGAGGCTTAAGCGTACACGACGCTTCCGTATTGGTGACACGCGCCTCCGACCACAACCCTCTACTAGTTGAATTCAGTCCCGGCAAGCCTGATTAATTAAGGTATGTCAGGCCTGCCATGGGGCAGGCCTGCGCAAGTATGGTTCTGCCTTTATTACTCAAAAAACCGAAGGACAAAGTAATGACAACACGTTCTCATCACGACAATGTCGAAAAACAGTTTGGCTCGCAGGCTAGCGCTTATCTGACTAGTGCTGTACACGCATCTGGGCGCGATCTGCAACGTCTGGCAGAAAGGTTAGCCGATTTTCCGCAGGCTCACGTGCTGGACATGGGATGTGGCGCCGGTCATGCCAGTTTTGCAGCTGCAGGACAGGTTGCACAGGTAGTGGCGTATGATTTATCCAGCCAGATGCTGGAGGTTGTAGCTCAGGCCGCTTCGGATAAAGGGTTTGTTAATATTGCGACTCAGCAGGGTTATGCCGAATCACTGCCTTTCGCTGATGCCAGTTTTGATGTGGTGATTAGCCGCTATTCTGCACATCATTGGCATGATGTCGGTCAGGCATTACGCGAAGTCAAGCGGGTGCTGAAACCGGGAGGAGCCGTAATTATCATGGACGTCATGTCGCCAGGGCATCCGGTTCGTGATGTTTGGCTGCAGACCGTTGAGGCTTTGCGCGATACTTCTCATGTTCGCAATTACTCAAGCGGTGAATGGCTGGCAATGGCGAATGAGGCGGGATTAGTGACGAATAATTTGCTGACCGATCGCTTGCCGCTGGAATTCAGCTCATGGGTTGCCCGGATGCGGACGCCAGCGCCTTTGGTGGAGGCTATTCGCCTGTATCAGGAGAGTGCATCGGCAGAGGTTAAGGCTTACTTTGCACTGGCGCTGGATGGATCTTTTACCAGCGATACAATTATGTTTGAGGCACATAAAGCGATCTAGAGCAGAAAAAAACAAAAGGCACCACATGGGTGCCTTTTAAAATGAATCCTGAGCTATCAGGATTCAGGTCTGTCGCTGTTTTTCACAAACAGCGTTAACTGATCCCCAGGTTTCAGGTTGCCTGTATCGTTGTTCCAGCGCATCACATCGCGAATGTTCACGCCATGACGTTTTGCAATACTCGATAGCGAGTCGCCTTTGCGCACGCGATAAGTGATGCTATCGCTATTGTTTGCCAGACGCTCTGCACTGCTACCTGCACCGATCACGAGACTCTGACCCACTTTCAGGTTTGATCCGCGAATACCATTCCATTGCTGCAGATCTCTCGTTGATACACCGAGTCGAGATGCTATACCGGAGATAGTATCTCCAGATCGCACTTTGTAACTACGACTGGTCAACGGTCTGTTGTCCGCAAGCTGAGTCGGCTGCACTGCAGCAATGTCACCGGAAGCCAAAGACTCACGCAATTGAGCTGCGTGTTTCTGCGGCACCAATACGTAGTTAGGCCCATTAGCGCCCAGGGTTGAACCCTTAACACCTGCGTTGAACGTCTTCAGCTTACTAACCGGCATTCCTGCCATATCGGCTAGCTGTGAAATCTCAACCGGGTTGTCGAGGCGTACACGTGCCAGCGCTCGGCTTTCGTCTGCTGTTGGCAGTTTTACGCCATACTGCTTGCTGTTCTTGAGAATATCACTCAAAGCCAGCATTTTAGGTACGTAGATTTTGGTTTCCTGAGGTAATGAGAGTGACCAAAAATCAGTGGGTTTTCCACGTGATTTGTTGGCTTTAATTGCCTTCATTACCCGGCCTTCGCCGCTGTTATATGCTGCGACGGTTAATAACCAATCGCCGTCGAACATTTTGTTCAGACGTTGCATCATATTCAACGCCGCAGTTGTTGAGGCGACGATATCACGACGCGCATCATAACTGCGGGTTTGCTTCAAACCATAATTGCGCCCGGTGCTCGGAATGATCTGCCAAATGCCTGCGGCATTGGCACCAGACGTTGCATGCGGGTCAAAAGCGCTCTCCACTATGGGTAGTAATACCAGTTCCATAGGCATGTTACGTTTCTTAACTTGCCCGGCTATCCAGTACATATACGGCTCTGCCCGTAAAGTTACATCGTGGAGATAGCTCTTATTTCTCAAATATTTCTGTTTTTGTTCGCGAATCCGGACATTTTCCGGAATTCCCATCTTCAGCTCGTCGCCAATGGAAGCCCACAGATCCTGGTCTTGCGCGTAGAAGGTTCCATCATCTAACCAGCGCGCTTGACTTGTGAACTTACCTGCTTCCCCTTGACTCGCTGCAGAAAGGCTCTGTGCGTGCTGTTGAACGGTGCCATCGTGTTTAGACGCCTGGCACCCTACCAGCAGGACAGAGACGAGTAAAATCGCTCGTGCCTTCATGTGTGTGTCAATAGTTGCTTAAAAGACGAGCAAGAATAACGGTGAAGTCGACCGAAGACAAGAATTAAATATCAGAAGACGTCTTTCTTTGACCTTAACCATGCAAATCTCTCAATAGAGTGTTGCAAATTTGTTTCTTTGGAAATTTCTTTAATTAAATCATTGTCATCTGTGCGTAAAAATAAATTTATACGACGCTCATTTTTCAGAATTACGGGTAGTGTATTTTGTTTTTTTGCACGTAACTCATTAACTTTGTGGTAGTAATCATTTATATCCCTATCCAGGGGCAGGATGCTTAATGCAAACTTCATGTTTGCTAAAGTGTACTCATGTGCGCAACATATTAACGTTTCATCGGGAAGAGCGCTGATCTTCATAAATGATTGATACATCTGCTCTGGGGTGCCTTCAAATAACCTACCGCAGCCACCTGAAAACATAGTGTCACCGCAGAATAGATAAGGTTTCATGAAGAAACAGATGTGTCCTAAAGTGTGACCCGGAGTGGCGAAAATAGAACACTCACGCTCTAAAACGGAGATGCTATCGCCATCAGCCACAAGGTGAGTGGTTCCCTTATCCAGGGTTTCTGCCGGCCCGTAAACCACGACTGCAGGAAATTTCTCGCGAAGTTGTTTTACTCCGCCAACGTGATCGCGGTGGTGGTGAGTCAATAGAATGGCTTCTGGTTGCCAGTGGTTCTGTTCTATTGCGGCCAACACGGGTGCCGCTTCACCAGGATCGACTATCAGACAGCGTCCACTATCCTCAGCAAGAACCCAGATGTAGTTGTCCTGAAATGCGGGAATACTGATAAGATTCATAAATTACCTCTCAAAGCATAGCGGAAGGTTGTGATGAAGCCGGCAAGGATACCTCATACAGTGGCAGCGCCCGAGCATTGGTCCAGCATGCCATGGGGTGAATACTATCGCGAATCACTAGAACGCCAGATGAAACCGTGGCTGGCTAAATTATATGGTTTTCATTTACTTAAAATTGGCAATCTGAGCGCGGAAATCAATACCGAATCCTGCGCTATTTCTCATCAGGTGAATGTTTCTTTGCAGGGTAACCCGATACAGGTGAAAGCCGATCCATTGTATTTACCTTTTGCCGAGAAATCAGTTGATGCCTGTTTACTGGCTCATACTTTGCCGTGGTGTAGCGATCCGCACCGCCTGCTGCGGGAGGCGGACAGGGTGCTGATTGATGATGGCTGGATTATTTTAACCAGTTTTAATCCAATGAGTCTGATGGGGTTACGTAAACTAGTACCCGTGTTACGCAATAAGCCCCCGTATAACAGCCGGATGTTTACGTTAACGCGCCAGCTAGATTGGCTGGCGTTGCTGAACTTTGAAGTGCTCCACTGTGGTCGCTATCAGGTGCTACCCTGGTCCCGTCATGGGGGGAAAATGCTTAGTACGCATTTGCCCGCTCTGGGCTGCTTACAGCTAATTATTGCTCGCAAACGCACCATACCCTTGACGCTAAACCCGATGAAATCGGGTAAAGCAAAAAACCGGATACGGCAGGCAGTCGGAGCCACACGACAGTGGCGCAAAGGGCAGAATTAACTTTCTGCCTTATAACCGGTATCGTCCTGGGTGGGGTTAGAGGCTGCTGTACGTGCCAGTTCGTCGCAGCGTTCATTTTCCGGATGGCCGGCATGGCCTTTGACCCATTCCCATTTTATTTTGTGTTGGCCCAGCGCTGTGTCCAGTCGTTGCCAGAGATCGACGTTTTTGACTGGTTTTTTGTCCGCGGTTTTCCATCCGCGTTTTTTCCAGTTATGGATCCACTGAGTAATCCCCTGGCGAACATACTGGCTGTCGGTGCTGAGAATCACTTCACACTGTTCTTTCAGCGCTTCCAGAGCGACGATTGCTGCCATCATCTCCATGCGGTTATTAGTCGTAAGATTAAAACCTTCGCTAAAGGTTTTCTCTTTCCCCCGATAGCGTAAAATTGCACCGTAACCGCCTGGGCCTGGATTTCCCAGACAAGAGCCATCGGTGAAAATTTCTACCTGTTTGAGCATCTCTGGTAGACTTCCTGTAATTGAAATCGATACGTAAAACGGTAAGTCTGACATAAATGACCGCTATGAGCACTGCAATTACACGACAGATTGTTCTCGATACTGAAACCACCGGTATGAACCAACTCGGGGTTCATTATGAAGGGCACAAGATAATCGAGATCGGCGCGGTGGAGGTGATTAACCGCCGCCTGACCGGGAATAACTTCCACGTCTATTTAAAACCAGATCGGCTGGTGGATCCTGAAGCATTTGGTGTTCACGGTATTGCTGATGAATTCCTGATGGATAAGCCGGTGTTTGCTGATGTTGCTGATGAGTTTATGGATTACATCCGTGGTGCGGAACTGGTCATACATAACGCATCGTTCGATATCGGCTTTATGGACTATGAGTTTGGCAAGCTTAAGCGTGGAATTCCGAAAACCGATACGTTTTGTAAGGTCACCGATAGCCTGGCCCTGGCGCGTAAAATGTTTCCGGGCAAGCGTAATAGCCTTGATGCACTTTGCTCACGTTATGAAATAGACAACAGTAAGCGAACGCTGCACGGAGCGTTGCTCGATGCCCAGATTCTGGCCGACGTTTATCTGATGATGACCGGCGGGCAGACTACAATGGCTTTCTCAATGGAAGGAGAAAGTCAGCAGCAGGCTGGTGAAATGGGAATACAGCGCGTAGTCCGGGCCGTAAGCAAATTACGTGTGGTTTATGCCTCGGACGAAGAGCTAATGAACCATGAATCGCGGCTCGATTTGGTACAAAAGAAAGGTGGAAGCTGCCTGTGGCGGGCCTGAGTTGTCGGAATATGCATGAAAAATAGTCCGATGGGCGATTTTTGCAGCAAGCGATTCATAAATGAAGAAAAACCATTGACGGAGTAGAGGGGAAACCGTAGTATCTGCCTCGTTCCCAAGGGAACAGTAAGTGGAGCGGTAGTTCAGTCGGTTAGAATACCTGCCTGTCACGCAGGGGGTCGCGGGTTCGAGTCCCGTCCGTTCCGCCACTATTCAGAAAGCCTGAATCAGCAATGATTCAGGCTTTCGTCGTTTTAGGCCTGTGCAATTTTCTGAATCAGGCCTTCAGGCACTCCTCCATACACTCGACAAAGACCTGCATCGCCGGGCTGACAACTTTGCTGGCGTGATACCCGCAAACCGCATTAATAGTCAGCGGTTTTTTACTGAAAGGCAGTTCCACCAGTTTACCTTCACGCAATTCTTGTTCTACGGCAAATCGCGGCAGGTAGCTTACGCCGAGATTACCCGCCACGCATTGCTTGATACTTTCGATACTCCATAGCTCAATCGTATTTTCCAGGGTAATGCCGCGCTTGCGCAGCTCGCTTTCAAATATTTGTCGGAAAATGCACTGTGGTTCATTGATGATAAAACTCAGTGGAATGTGTTGGTCCCGGCGCATAAAGTTAAGCGAAGTGTGTTCCGGCGAAGCGACCAGTACCAGTCGCTGCTCGCCAAAGTGGTGAATTTTCAATGCTTCATCATTACCGACGCGGTAAAACACTCCGAGATCAACATCATCATCCAGCAGGGCATCGCGAATCGAATAGCAATTTAACGATTGCAAAGATAAACGAACCTTTGGCGCCCGTAGCTTAAAGCGTTGTAAAACGGCGGGGATTTTATATGCCAGCAGCGTTTCCCCGGTGGCAACACGGAGCTCTCCACTCGGCTCCTGATCCTGCCTGGCGGCATGGCGAATGGACTCCATCACTTTTATCAGCTCGTGGATGTGGGGAAGAATATTTTTCCCGGCTGTAGTCAGGCACATCCGGCGGCCGATTTTTTCAAAAAGCTGGATAGACAGCTCTTGCTCAAGTTGTTGAATGTGAAATGTCACTGTTGATTGCGTACAGCATAGTTTCTGCGAAGCGCGTAAAAAGGAGCCCTCTTCAACAACCGTTTTGAGCGTGACAAAGCGACGTAAGTCCATCATGACCTCAATGTATCGAAATTATCGAATTTAGAATGAAATAATATTCATTTTTTTAAATGATTTATATCGGGTACTGTCGGCTAAAAAACAGGAGAAGACAAGTGACCCCAGCCCTGATAAGCGCATTTTTAACCTACACCTTGATAACCGCATTGACCCCCGGGCCGAATAACATTCTTGCGCTGAGCAGCGTAGCTTCACATGGGTTGCGCAAAAGCATGTTCGTGCTGGCCGGGATGAGCGCGGGGTTTATTATTACGATGCTGATTTGCGCTGGCCTGACGTATTCGCTAGTTATGCTTGATGAGGGATTATCCCGGACACTGAGTTGGATTGGTGCTGCCTATATTCTTTGGTTAGCGTGGCAAATAGCGAAGAGTAAACCTGCTGGTAATGACATCAGTGGCAAACCGGTAAGTTTTTGGATGAGCTTGGGCCTACAGTTTGTGAATGTTAAAATTATCCTTTATGGGATTACGGCACTGTCGACCTTTGTACTGCCGGTGACGCGTGATCCTGTTTGGCTGGTGAGCGTGAGTTTGCTTCTTGCGGTAATTGGAACTTTCGGCAACGTGTGTTGGGCGCTGACCGGGCATCTGTTTCAGCGCTTATTCCTGCATTATGGGCGTCAGGTAAACTTCTTTTTAGCTTTGTTACTGGTCTACTGCGCAGCAAGGATCTTGTTTAAAATATAGGAAAGGGAGCATTGGCTCCCCTTTATACCCGTCATACTTCAAGCTGCTTATGTGTTGGCTGCGCTCGCTCACCCCGGTTACATAGTTATCTATGCTCCCGGGGACTCACTCCCTTGCCGTCTTTAAGCAACTTGAATTATTTAGGGTATATTTGCATTAGTTGAGTGTGAAAGGGTCCGCATCCTGCCAGGCCGGAAATTTTTCGCGGTACTCTTTAAGCGCTGTTAATGACAGTTCAGCATCCAGGCGCGTAGCCTGATGCGGTTCGGCGGTGGCGATTATCTCTCCTTGTGGGGTGATAATCCGGCTGTCTCCCCGATAGTGATGGCCGTTGCCGTCGGTACCTACGCGGTTACAACCGGCGACGTAGGCCTGGTTTTCAATTGCTCGGGCGACCAGCAATGCCTGCCAGTGGGTGGAGCGCGGTGCGGGCCAGTTGGCAACGTAAAGTGCTAAATCATAGTCATTATGGTTACGTGACCACACCGGGAAGCGCAAGTCGTAGCATACCAGCGGCAGAATTCTCCAGCCGCGCCATTCAAAAATCACGCGATCGTTACCCGCCTCATAATGATGATGCTCATCCGCCATGCGAAACAGGTGTCGTTTATCATAAAAATGCGTTTTACCATCAGGCTCAACCAACAGAAAGCGGTTAACGGGCCCGCGCTCCGTTTGCAGTGCTGCACTGCCTGCGATTAGCGCGTTGGTTTGCGCGGCCTTCGCTTCCATCCAGGCAATAACATCCTCTTGCGCTAGCGACTGCTTTGCCGCCTCCATCGCGAAACCGGTAGTGAACATTTCCGGTAGAACAATCACATCACGCCCGGTAATTCCTTCCAGTTGACGATCGAAATGGCGCAAGTTGGCGGGACCGTCCATCCACACCAGCGGTTGTTGTAAAAGGGTAATTTTCAGTCCGGGCACAATGATGAACTCCAGTATCAAGAGAGGCTTATTATTACTTTAACACCATATCAGCCAGTGGATGGCTGGCGGAATATTTTGTTAATAAAATGATAAGTTGGGAGGCGGGCAAAAAAAGAGGCGGGGGAGCCCGCCTCGATCGTGATGTTGTTATATTATGGTTTTTTTATGCCGCTTCAATCTTGCGTACTTTCTCCGGCAGCTTTACCGGGCGGGTCGCCAGTTCATCCGGGGCGAAGTCGTCGACGTTAATACTGCGCAGGCGACTGTTCTCGGCACGAACCAGAATATCTGCCTCATCCTGATTAATTAACCCTTTTGCCAGCGCGTTATGAGCCAGTTCATCAAGACGGGTAAACGACAGGTTCTTACCCAGCTCTTTGCAAATACGCTGGTGGATGGGGTCGGCTGCCATAACATCGAGCAGCGCCTCTTCCAGCAATCCAACCGGGTTATGCTCGCTCGGCGTCAAGTACTGACCGCGGCCGATACGAGAACGAGTCGCGCTCGGAACCTGCAGAATTTTCGCTACTTTATGATCCAGCTTGTCTGAAGGGGCCAGATAATGACGTCCGGTCGGGAAGATGGCTACGCGAAGCGCTCCGGCCACCAGCCGATTAGGAAAGTTGACCAGCAGATCGTCAATCGCCTGTTCTGCCTGATACAGTGCATCCTGCACGCCCCAGTGAACCAGCGGCAAATCTGCTTCGTTACGCCCTTCATCGTCATAGCGCTTCAGCACTGCAGAGGCCAGATAGAGCTGGCTCAGTACATCGCCCAGGCGCGCTGAAATACGCTCGCGGCGCTTCAGACTGCCGCCGAGTACCGCCATTGAGACATCGGACAGCAGGGCCAGGTTGGCGCTCAGGCGATTCATATGCTGATAGTAGCGGCGAGTGGCATCGCGGGTCGGTGAACTGCTGGTGAGGCCGCGAGTCAGACCCAGCCAGAAGCTGCGTACTTTGTTGCTACCCACATGACCGATATGTTTGAACAGCAGCTTATCGAATGCGTTAACATCGTTATTCTGCGCGGCGGCCATTTCATCCAGCACGTACGGATGGCAACGAATCGCCCCCTGACCGAAGATCATCATGCTGCGGGTGAGGATATTCGCCCCCTCTACGGTGATAGCGATTGGTGCGCCCTGATAGGCTCGCGCCAGGAAGTTACCGCTGCCGAGCATAATGCCTTTACCGCCGGTAATATCCATTGCGTCAATGATCGAGCGCTGGCCGCGATGGGTACAGTGATATTTCACAATTGCCGATAGTACTGCCGGTTTTTCACCGAGCATAATACCGTAGGTAATCAGCGAGGCTGCGGCATCCATCACGTAGGCGTTACCTGCAATACGCGCCAGCGGTTCTTCAATCCCTTCCATTTTACCGATAGAGATTTTGAACTGGCGGCGAATATGCGCGTAGGCGCCGGTAGCCATGGCGACGGATTTCAGGCCGCCCGTGGCATTGGACGGTAATGTGATGCCGCGGCCCACGGATAAACATTCAACCAGCATCCGCCAGCCCTGACCGGCCATCGACGGGCCGCCAATGATGTAATCGATAGGAACAAAAATATCTTTACCTTGGGTCGGGCCATTCTGGAACGGAACGTTCAGCGGGAAGTGGCGACGACCGATCTCAACGCCTGGTGTGGCTGTTGGGATCAGGGCACAGGTGATACCCAGCTCTTCTTCACCGCCCAACAGACGGTCGGGGTCGGAGAGTTTAAACGCCAGACCCAAAACGGTGGCTATGGGGGCCAGCGTGATATAGCGTTTGTTCCAGGTCAGGCGCATACCCAGCACCTGTTGGCCCTGCCATTCGCCCATGCAGACCACGCCGGTGTCCGGAATGGCCCCAGCATCTGAGCCAGCTTCCGGGCTGGTCAGCGCGAAACATGGAATTTCCTGACCGCGCGCCAGACGTGGCAGATAGTGATTTTTCTGCTCTTCGGTGCCGTAATGCTGCAGCAGTTCGCCTGGGCCTAATGAGTTAGGTACGCCGACGGTAATCGCCAGAATCCCGGAAACACCGGACAGTTTTTGCAACACGCGCGCCTGGGCGAAAGCAGAAAACTCCAGGCCGCCGTACTCTTTCTTGATGATCATCGCGAAGAAGCGATGCTCTTTCAGATAAGCCCACAGCTCCGGCGGTAGATCGGCCATTTCGTGGGTAATTTCGAAGTCGTTCGCCATGCGGCAGGCTTCTTCAACCGGGCCGTCAATAAAGGCTTGTTCTTCAGCGGTCAGGCGCGGCTGCGGGTAGTTGTGCAGCTTCTGCCAGTCAGGGTTACCGCGAAACAGGTCGCCTTCCCACCAGGTGGTACCGGCATCAATGGCTTCTTTTTCAGTACGCGACATCGGCGGCATAACCTTGCGGAAAGCGCGAAATGCGGGAACTGAAATCATTGATTTACGCATTGGCGCAAAGTTAAACGGCAGGAGAATGATTGCCAGCGGTACCAGTAGCCAGATATTCCACAGCCCAGCAACGCCGAGTGCCGCAGTCCAGGCAAGCAAAATCGCGCTGCTAAGCAGCAGATTGATTCGGTGATAGAAGAGCGCACCGAGTAAAACAACGGTTGCAACAATACTCAAAATCATCATAAAGAAATGCTCCCTGTCTTGTAGGAGGTCTGACCACTTGTGATGATATGGTTGTAGTGGATGTAATTTGTTTTAGCAATGTGTTTACAAAATAATTACAACATTGCTCACATTGTTGTACGGAAATGCGGCACATAAAATCAAAAGCGCAGGGGATAGACCCGTCTGCTGCTTCTCGCATCGGCGGCTATCCGGTAAACTGCCTGAGTTATCCCACAAATACTGAAGGATTATCCTCATGTACCAGGATCTTATTCGTAACGAACTGAACGAAGCGGCGGAAACGCTGGCTAATTTTCTGCAGGACGATGCCAACATTCATGCCATTCAGCGTGCAGCGGTGCTGCTGGCGGATAGCTTTAAGGCTGGTGGCAAAGTTCTCTCCTGCGGTAATGGCGGTTCTCACTGCGATGCGATGCATTTTGCGGAAGAACTGACCGGGCGCTATCGTGAAAACCGCCCTGGCTATCCGGCAATTGCGATTTCAGACGTGAGCCATCTCTCTTGCGTCAGTAATGATTTTGGCTATGAATATGTTTTTTCTCGCTACGTTGAGTCGGTGGGCCGCGCAGGTGACGTGTTGCTCGGGATTTCTACTTCCGGTAACTCCGGTAACGTTATTAAAGCGATTGAAGCCGCTCGCGCTCAGGGAATGAAAGTCATCACTCTGACCGGCAAAGATGGCGGTAAAATGGCGGGCTCTGCGGATGTTGAAATTCGCGTACCGCATTTTGGTTATGCCGATCGCATTCAGGAAATTCACATTAAAGTGATTCATATCCTGATTATGTTGATTGAAAAAGAGATGGTTAAAGCTTAAAAGGCTCTTTAGTTAGCCATTTTGAACCCGGGCAGTGCTCAGACAAAACTCACCGAGTTTTGAACGCCCTTCAGGGCGGCCCGAAGGGGGAGCGTAGCGAATCATCCTCACGTACATGAAGTACGCTACGGTTTCTGCGCGCTGGCCGTGTCCAAATTGACTGCACCAATAACGCCTTTTATGTTTCAGTAAGTTGTATGAGGTGATCTATGTGCGAATTGCTCGGGATGAGCGCGAATGTGCCAACAGATATTTGCTTTAGTTTTACCGGGCTGGTGCAGCGCGGTGGCGGAACTGGGCCGCATAAAGACGGCTGGGGCATTACCTTTTATGAAGGTAAGGGCTGTCGCACATTTAAAGATCCACAGCCTAGCTTTCAGTCACCGATTGCTAAGTTGGTCCAGGACTATCCCATTAAATCATGTTCAGTCATCGCCCATATTCGCCAGGCTAACCGGGGGATCGTCGCGCTGGAAAATACTCATCCGTTTACCCGTGAACTCTGGGGACGTAACTGGACCTACGCGCATAACGGCCAGTTAGAAGGATATGAGTCTCTGGAGACGGGAAACCTGCAGCCGATTGGCGAGACGGACAGCGAGAAAGCCTTCTGCTGGTTACTGAATAGCGTAACTGAACGCTATCCCAATACGCCGGATGATATGGTCGAGGTGTTTAGATATATCGCTACGCTTGCCGGAACGCTGCGCGAAAAAGGCGTGTTTAACATGCTGCTGTCCGATGGACGCTATGTGATGGCGTTTTGCTCAACCAATTTATACTGGATCACGCGACGCGCGCCGTTTGGTGTAGCAACGTTGCTGGATCAGGATGTGGAAATCGATTTTCAACGCGAGACCACACCGAATGATGTGGTCTCCGTGATTGCCACTCAACCGTTAACCGGCAACGAAACCTGGAATAAGATCATGCCAGGCGAGTGGGCGTTATTTTGCCTCGGGGACCGTGTAGTTTGAGGCCAGCTGCGGCTGGACAACTTCGTGGCTAAGCGGCTTGCTTACCACGTAGCGACCATCGGCCACTGAGACTACCGGCGGCTTGTGCGTCTGCTGGAAGTAATCATAGCCAGGCTTCAGCTGTTTCCAGAAATCGGTGAAATAGGAAAATTTGTGACGGGCCATGTTGGCATCGGTCATGCGGAAAGGATAAATGCTGACCTGGACGCTGGACTGGCCGAAGACGAGCGCCCCGGTGACGAACTGGAAAATCTCATCAATACCGGTATCGGTCATGGCATAACAGCCGACTGATACGCACGCGCCGTGAATCATCAGGTATTTACCTTCATAACCATGCGCACGATCGTAGGCGTTCGGGAAGCCGATATTGATTGCTTTATAGAAGCGACTGTCAGGTTTTAGCTGATTGCGGGAAACATTATAGAAACCTTCCGGGCTCTTAAAATCGCCCTGACGCTGCTTGGGTCCGAGACCACCGGAGTAGTTGCAGATCCGGTAGCTATCGAGAAGCTGATAGGTTTCGCCCATTTTGACGTAAAGATCGAGCATGCGCTCTTCTTTAAAGATCTCAATGTAGACCGGTGAGCCCATTAATTGCTGCTTATACTCTTTGCTCATTGGCGTTGTCGAGCTGTTACTGCTGAGTAGCCCTGCGAATGACACGCATGGCAACAGAAGCATCGCAATAAATAATGCGATTTTGCGCATACTACTTGTTCCTTGATAAAACAAATAACCACATTGCCAGGACGGCAAGAGAGATCCGAAATCAGAGTTTTCTGGATTTAGAGCGCTCACATTAGCATCACGGCAGTTTTTCGCAAGCACGACGTGCTGCGTTTACGTTTTAGTTTCCTGTTATAGCGAATCTCACGGCAAAGCGCAGTCAGAACTTTGCGTAATAGCTCGCATTTTAGAACGACTTAATGGCGGTTTGTCTACAGGCACCGCTCACGAAATGTTACACTTGGTCCGCTAAATGATCAGGGTAAGAAAGGATGCTTCTCTCCCGTCTTGCGAATCATCAGGAATATGGTGTTCCTTTCTTCCTTTTATTTTTCCATCAATGATGCTGGCCTCGGCCTGATGCCGGGGTTTAAGTAACGGATACCTGCTAACGATATGATTAAAATCACGAAAGGGCTAAATCTGCCCATAGCTGGCATGCCATCACAGCAAATTTCTTCTAAGACTGCGGTCAAACGCGTTGCGCTGTTAGGTGAAGAGTACATCGGTATGCGCCCCTCGATGGCGGTGTGTGAAGGCGACCGGGTGCAAAAAGGCCAACTCCTGTTCGAAGATAAAAAGAACCCTGGCGTGCGTTTTACCGCCCCAGCGAGCGGAATTGTTAGCGCCATTCACCGCGGCGAGCGACGGGTTCTGCAATCGGTTGTTATCGATGTCGAGGGCGATGAGGTCATTCATTTTTCCCGCTATGAACCCTCTGATCTTGCTGGATTAACGCGTGAGAGCGTGCAGCAACAGCTGCTGGAGTCCGGGCAGTGGACTGCATTTCGTACCCGTCCTTTCAGCAAAATTCCGGCTCCGGGTAGCGTGCCAGCGGCGATTTTTGTAACTGCGATAGACACCAACCCGCTAGCAGCCGAACCTCAGGCCATCATCCTGGCCCAGCGCGACGCTTTTGATGCCGGGTTGACGGTGCTGACGCGTCTGACTGACGGTCAAGTTCACGTGTGTCAGGCCAGCGGCGGCAAGCTTGGTGGGCATCCTGTTGGGCAGGTGACTTTCAACCAGTTCACCGGGCCACATCCGGCAGGGCTACCCGGAACGCACATCCATTTTCTGGAGCCGGTTAGCCTGAAAAAGCAGGTCTGGCATCTAAACTACCAGGACGTCATCGCTATCGGTAAATTATTCCTCGAAGGGGAAATATATAGCGAACGCATTATTGCCCTCGGTGGTCCGCAGGTAAAAGAGCCTCGTCTGTTAAAGACTTGCTTAGGTGCCAGCCTTGATGAGCTGCTTGTCGAAGAACTGCTTGATGATGAAAACCGCGTTATTTCGGGTTCAGTTCTCAGCGGAACCCATGCCCATGGAGCCTATGCTTTTCTTGGGCGCTTTCATTTACAAGTCAGCGTGGTGAAAGAGGGGCGTGAAAAAGAGCTGCTCGGCTGGGTTATGCCGGGGAAAGATAAATTCTCCATTACCCGAACCACGCTCGGTCATTTTCTCAAGCATAAGCTGTTCAATTTCTCGACGGATACCCACGGCGGTGAGCGGGCCATGGTGCCAATCGGCAACTATGAGCGCGTGATGCCGCTGGATATTCTGCCCACGATGTTGCTGCGCGATTTGCTGGCGGGTGATACCGATAGCGCGCAGGCGCTGGGCTGTCTGGAGCTGGATGAAGAAGACCTGGCGCTTTGCACCTACGTATGCCCCGGCAAGTACGAATATGGTCCGGCATTGCGCAGTGTGTTAACCCAGATTGAGCAGGAAGGATAAGTGATGGGCTTAAAGCAAATTTTTGACAAACTTGAGCCGCACTTTACGCATGGCGGCAAGCTGGAAAAATACTATCCGTTGTTCGAAGCGACGGCGACGCTGTTCTACACTCCGGGGCAGGTGACGCGCGGTGCGGCGCATGTCAGAGACGCCATCGACCTCAAGCGGATGATGATTCTGGTGTGGTTTGCGGTTTTCCCGGCGATGTTCTGGGGAATGTATAACGTTGGTCAGGAAACCATCCCGGCACTGCATAAATTATACGGTGCTGAACAACTGCAGCAGGTTATCGCCGGGAACTGGCACTACAGCATTGCACAATGGCTGGGGGTGAACTTCACGGCTGATGCCGGTTGGCTCAGCATGATGACGCTGGGGGCTATATTCTTCCTGCCCATCTACATCACCGTGTTTCTTGTCGGCGGATTCTGGGAGGTTCTGTTTGCTATCGTGCGTAAGCACGAAATAAACGAAGGCTTCTTCGTTACCTCAATCCTGTTCGCGCTGATAGTGCCGCCAACTCTGCCGCTGTGGCAGGCCGCATTGGGGATCTCATTTGGTGTTGTTATTGCCAAAGAGATTTTCGGCGGGACCGGGCGTAACTTTCTTAATCCAGCTCTGGCTGGGCGCGCCTTTCTGTTCTTCGCCTACCCGGCGCAAATTTCTGGCGATCTGGTCTGGACCGCTGCCGATGGTTTCTCCGGCGCGACGCCGCTATCCCAGTGGGCAAGTGGCGGCGGTGAATCGCTGGTTAACGTTACAACTGGCCTGCCGGTTAGCTGGATGGATGCCTTTCTCGGCCATATTCCTGGCTCGATTGGCGAAGTTTCGACGCTGATGATTCTCATCGGTGGCGCCATCATCATCTTCGGTCGCGTGGCCTCCTGGCGCATTGTCGCTGGGGTTTTCATCGGCATGGTGGCCACCGCGACCCTGTTTAATTTCATTGGCTCTGATACCAATCCGATGTTTGCCATGCCGTGGTACTGGCATCTGGTGCTTGGCGGTTTCGCCTTCGGCATGATGTTTATGGCCACGGACCCGGTATCCGCATCGTTTACGGATAAAGGAAAATGGAGTTATGGCCTGCTGATCGGCGTGATGTGCGTGCTGATTCGCGTGGTCAACCCAGCCTATCCGGAAGGGATGATGTTGGCGATCCTCTTCGCCAACCTCTTTGCGCCGCTGTTTGATTACCTGGTGGTGCGGGCCAATATTAAGCGGAGGAAGTCGCGTGGCTGAGAATAAAAGTAACGATAGCATCGGCAAAACGCTGCTGGTGGTGCTGGTGCTTTGCCTGGTCTGCTCAATCGTGGTCGCCGGTTCTGCCGTGGGGCTAAAATCGCGCCAGCAGGAGCAGCGTGCGCTGGATAAACAGCGCAATATTCTGGCGGTTGCCGGTCTGATGAAGCAGGGGATGAGTGCAGATGAAGTGGCTGATATTTTTAATGCCCGCATCTCTCCACGATTAGTCGATTTAGCCAGCGGTGAGCTGCTGGATAAAGACCCTGGCAAGTTTAATCAGTCCCAGGCGCTGAAAGACTCACAACAGAGCATTCAGCTGGAAGCCAGCCAGGATCCTGCGGGAATCAAACGTCGTAGTAACATCGCTGAAATTTATCTGGTGCGCGATGAGAAGCAGCAGGTTCAGGAAGTTGTACTGCCCATTTACGGCAATGGCTTGTGGTCGGTGATGTATGCCTTCGTCGCGCTGGAAACCGATGGCCGTACTGTCAAAGGCATCACCTACTACGATCACGGCGAAACGCCGGGGCTGGGCGGGGAAATTGAAAATCCTAACTGGCGTCAGCAGTTTGTCGGCAAACAGGTGCTGGACGATAAAGGCATGCCAGCGTTGAGAATTGTGAAAGGTGGCGCGCGCCCGGGAGACGTTCATGCCGTTGACGGGCTGTCGGGTGCAACGCTGACGTCAAACGGTGTGCAGCATAGCTTTGATTTCTGGATGGGCGAACTGGGCTTTGGTCCATTCCTGAATAAGGTGCGCGAAGGGGAGCTGAATAATGGCTGATTTGGGCGACATGAAAGAAATGAAGCGTGTGCTGGTGGGGCCGCTTATCGCTAATAACCCCATTACTCTGCAGGTTTTGGGCGTGTGTTCTGCACTGGCTGTAACCACCAAGCTGGAAACCGCTTTTGTTATGACCATCGCGGTAACGCTGGTTACGGCATTCTCCAGCATGTTTATCTCTATGATCCGTCACCATATTCCTAACAGCGTGCGCATCATTGTACAGATGGCGATTATCGCCTCACTGGTTATTGTGGTTGACCAGCTGCTACGTGCCTTTGCCTATGAGACCTCGAAACAGCTGTCAGTGTTTGTCGGGCTTATCATTACTAACTGTATTGTGATGGGGCGGGCGGAAGCCTATGCCATGAAGTCGCCGCCGCTGGCGAGTTTTATGGACGGTATCGGCAACGGTCTGGGATATGGTGCGATTCTGTTGATTGTCGGCTTCCTGCGCGAACTCATTGGTAGCGGCAAACTGTTTGGCATCACTGTGCTGGAAACGGTGCAGAACGGCGGCTGGTATCTGCCAAATGGTATGTTCCTTTTGGCACCGAGCGCATTCTTTATTATCGGTTTGTTGATTTGGGCCGTGCGCAGTTGGAAGCCTGAACAGCAGGAAAAGGAGTAACCGATTATGGCTCATTACATTAGCCTGTTTGTCCGCGCTGTGTTTGTTGAAAACATGGCACTGGCCTTCTTTCTGGGGATGTGTACCTTCCTGGCGGTATCAAAAAAGGTCTCGACCGCTTTTGGGCTTGGCGTGGCGGTAACGGTGGTGCTGGGACTGGCGGTGCCAATCAGCAACCTGGTCTATAACCTGGTCCTGCGTGACGGCGCACTGGTGGAAGGCGTTGACCTAAGCTTTCTTAACTTTATTACCTTCATCGGCGTGATTGCCGCGCTGGTGCAGATTCTGGAAATGATCCTCGATAAGTACTTTCCGGCGCTCTACAACGCGCTGGGGATATTCTTACCGCTGATCGCCGTTAACTGCGCGATTTTTGGCGGTGTTTCATTCATGGTGCAGCGTGACTATAACTTCACTGAATCCATCGTGTACGGTTTTGGCTCCGGTATTGGCTGGCTGTTGGCGATTGTGGCGATGGCTGGCATCCGTGAAAAAATGAAATACGCAAACGTGCCCGCAGGCCTTCGCGGGTTAGGGATCACCTTTATTACCACGGGTCTGATGGCGCTGGGCTTTATGTCATTCTCCGGTGTGCAGCTATAAGGGCGGAAAGTATGGAAATTATTCTTGGCGTTGTGATGTTCACGCTGATCGTCCTGGTGCTATCAGGGCTGATACTGGCCGCGCGTTCAAAACTGGTGAATGCTGGTGATGTGGTCATTGAAATTAATAACGAGGCGGATAAACAGATCCGTACTCCGGCGGGTGATAAGTTACTCAATACGCTCTCCAACAACGGTATTTTCGTTTCATCAGCCTGCGGTGGCGGTGGTTCCTGCGGCCAATGCCGGGTGACGGTGAAAGAGGGCGGCGGCGATATTCTGCCAACCGAACTTTCTCATATCACCAAACGTGAGGCGAAAGAAGGCTGCCGCCTGGCCTGTCAGGTCGCGGTGAAGCAGAACATGAAAATTGAGTTGCCGGAAGAAATCTTCGGAGTTAAGAAGTGGGAATGCGAGGTTATCTCTAATGATAATAAAGCTACTTTTATCAAAGAGCTGAAGCTGCGTGTGCCGGATGGCGACGAGGTTCCATTCCGCGCGGGTGGTTATATTCAGATTGAATGTCCTTCGCACAAGGTCGCTTATGCCGACTTTGATGTACCGGACGAGTATCGCGGCGATTGGGATAAATTTAACCTCTTCCGCTACGTTTCTGACGTAAAAGAGCCGACTTTGCGCGCTTACTCAATGGCTAACTATCCGGAAGAGAAAGGCATTATCATGCTTAACGTGCGTATCGCGACGCCGCCGCCGAAAGTACCTGACGCGCCACCGGGTATCATGTCCTCGTATATCTGGTCGCTGAAAGCGGGCGATAAGGTGACGATTTCCGGGCCGTTTGGTGAATTCTTTGCCAAAGAGACGGACGCGGAAATGGTCTTCATCGGCGGTGGTGCTGGAATGGCACCGATGCGTTCGCATATTTTCGATCAGCTTAAGCGTCTGCACAGCTCGCGTAAAATTAGCTTCTGGTACGGTGCACGTTCTCTGCGTGAAATGTTCTATGACGATGAATTCGAACAGTTGGCGCGTGAAAATCCGAATTTCACCTTCCATGTGGCGCTGTCCGATCCGTTGCCGGAAGATAACTGGACCGGCCATACTGGCTTTATTCATAACGTCCTGTATGAAAACTACCTGCGCGATCACCCGGCACCGGAAGATTGTGAATTTTATATGTGTGGCCCGCCGGTCATGAACGCTGCAGTGATTAAAATGCTCAAAGATCTCGGCGTTGAAGATGAAAACATCATGCTGGATGACTTTGGAGGCTGATGATGTTGACGGTATTTGTGGCGACCTTTGTTATTTTTGCGTTGGTTATTCTGGGGATGTCGCTGGGATACCTGATCAAGCGTAAAAGTATTCAGGGCAGCTGTGGCGGGATCTCCTCGCTGGGGATAGAGAAAGTCTGTGACTGCCCTGAGCCTTGCGATGCGCGTAAACGGCGAATAGCCCGTGAAGAGCAACGCCAGCAGAACCGAATTCTGTAATTTCTTCAGTTTCCACCCGGCCGAGCGTAGCGACGCCGGGTTATTCCTCATCACGATATTCATCGCCGCTTACAACACATCTCTTCTCAATATCTCGATTTTTGCTGTATACTTGTCCAGTGGTCAGTGGGGGCTAACTATGCGCAAAATCATCCATGTTGATATGGACTGTTTCTTCGCGGCGGTTGAGATGCGTGACAATCCGGCGCTGCGCGATATTCCTATCGCCATTGGCGGTAGTCGGGTACAGCGCGGCGTTATCAGTACCGCCAACTATCCGGCGCGTAAATTCGGGGTGCGCAGCGCCATGCCGACGGCCACAGCTCTCAAGCTTTGCCCGCATCTGACCCTGCTACCCGGTCGTTTCGATGCTTACAAAGAAGCCTCAAATCATATCCGGGAGATTTTTTCCCGCTACACTTCGTTAATCGAACCGTTATCTCTGGATGAGGCCTATCTTGACGTCAGCGACAGCGTACTTTGCCTGGGCTCAGCGACGCTGATGGCGCAGGAGATCCGTGAAACCATTCATCGTGAACTAAATCTGACAGCCTCCGCCGGAATTGCGCCGGTAAAGTTCCTCGCTAAAATCGCCTCGGATCTTAACAAACCCAACGGCCAGTTTGTCATTGCGCCGCATCAGGTGGCGGAGTTTGTCAAAACGTTGCCGCTGTCGAAAATTCCTGGCGTCGGCAAAGTTTCTGCCGCAAAGCTGGAAAGCATGGGGCTGCGAACTTGTGAAGATGTGCAAAACAGCGATCTGGCGATGTTGCTCAAGCGCTTTGGTAAATTTGGCCGGATATTATGGGAGCGCAGTCAGGGGATCGATGAGCGAGAGATTAACAATGAGCGCCAGCGTAAATCAGTTGGCGTCGAGCGCACTTTGGTGGAGGATATCCACGAGTGGGCGGAGTGTGAGTCGATTATTGAAAATCTCTATCCTGAGCTGGAACGACGTCTGGCGAAGGTAAAGCCGGATTTGCTGATTGCCCGCCAGGGCGTCAAACTGAAGTTTAATGATTTCCAGCTCACCACGCAGGAACATATCTGGCCCCGGTTGAATAAAGATGACTTGATCAGCACTGCTCACAAAGCCTGGCAAGAGCGACGAGGTGGCCGGGGAGTGAGGCTGGTGGGGCTGCATGTGACGCTTCTTGACCCACAGCTTGAGAGACAATTAGTTCTGGGATTATAACGATGCTGAAAATAAGACCTTACGAGGCGCATGATTTTTCCGCGCTATGCGCCATCTTTTTACGGGCCGTTAAAGAGACCGCCAGCGCTGATTATTCCCCACAGCAAATTGTCGCCTGGGCGCAGGTTGATGAAGTTCGCTGGCGACAGAAAATAGCCACCTCTCAGGTGCTGGTGGCGGTAAAAAATGAATCGCCCGTTGGGTTTATTACTGCCGTTGATGACTATATCGATTTACTGTTTGTCTCGCCTGACTATAGCCGCCAGGGAATTGCCAGCACGCTGCTTAATGCATTGTTTATACAGTTTCCTGAACGTATTTGGACAGTGGAAGCCAGTATTACAGCAAAACCCTGCTTTGAACGTCATGGTTTCAGTGTTGTAGAGAAACAGGTGGTAGAAGCACGCGGTGAATGTTTTCTTAATTATCTGATGCGGCGACAAATCGTCTTGCAATAAAAATTGCGCCTGATTACTATACGTGCGCTTTCACCTAATTTATTAACTGCAAAGGAGGTTCACCATGAAAATACATTCTCAGAACGCACTTTGCAGACCTTCCCAGGAATAACTCTCTTTTTGCCCTGGTAACGTCTGCCACATCCTTTATTTATTTTTATACCCAAATAATTCGAGTTACACGTAACTAACGTGCATGTGGCCTGGAGTATGACGGTTATATATGGATTGGTATATGGGCAATAATGTTCATTATACGTCTGACAATATTTCTTATATTACGTCAGACGATCTGTGGATCGAAGGTTTAGCGATCCAACAATTACACACGACGGCAAATTTACCCCACATGCATCGCGTGGTGGGAATGCCTGACTTGCATCCCGGTCGCGGCTATCCGATTGGCGCGGCCTTTTTCTCTCTCGGTCATTTCTACCCGGCTCTGGTGGGTAACGATATCGGCTGCGGTATGGCGCTGTGGCAAACCGATATTCTTGTGCGGAAATATAACGCGGATAAGTTTGAGAAAAAACTGGCCGCTATGGATGACGTTGCTGAAGAACGCTGGCTGGATGAGCACCTGCCGGAAAATCTTATCGCGCACTCCTGGCGCAGCGCGCTGGGCTCTATTGGCGGCGGCAACCACTTCGCCGAACTGCAACAAGTGGATCAGGTTGTCGATAGCGAGCGCTTCCAGCGGATCGGTCTTGATGCTCAGCATCTGCTGCTGTTGGCACATAGCGGCTCTCGCGGACTGGGGCAATCTATTCTGCAACGCCATATCACGTCTTTTTCGCACGATGGTTTACCCGAAGGGAGCGTGGCGGCGGCGGATTATCTGGCGGAGCATAACGATGCCCTGGCTTTTGCTCGAGTCAATCGCGAACTGATTGCTACCCGTATTTTGCAGCAGGTTCGCGCGACCGGGCAGCGCGTGCTGGATGTTGCGCATAACTTTGTCGAGCCGTGTTCTGTTAGCGGACAACAAGGTTGGCTACATCGCAAAGGGGCGACGCCGGACGGTAGTGGTCTGGTGATTATTCCGGGTTCACGCGGCGACTACAGCTGGCTGGTTCAGCCCGTTATCAGCGAAGAAACGCTGCATTCGCTGGCCCATGGGGCGGGGCGTAAATGGATGCGTACCGAATGCAAAGGGCGGCTATCCGCTAAATACAGCCCGGTGCAGATGGCACGTACCGAACTGGGAAGCCGAGTGATTTGCCGAGATCGACAGCTGATTTACGAAGAAGCGCCGCAGGCATATAAATCAGTTGAAAGCGTACTGGAGTGCCTGGTGCAGGCTGGGCTGGTTGAGCCGGTCGCTCGTTTGCGTCCTCTGCTGACGCTGAAAACCAGCGGAGGGAAAGGCGCATGATTTTATTGCAACTCTCTTCTGCCCAGGGGCCAGATGAATGTTGTCTGGCCGTAAAAATGTCGTTGGATCGGCTAATGCAGGAAGCTACTGAGCAGCGGGTTTCTCTGACGCTGCTGGAAAGCGAGCCGGGTAGACGTTCCGGTACACTGCGCTCGGCTCTGCTCTCTCTTGATGGCGACGCCGCGTTTGCCTTAAGTGAAAGCTGGTGTGGCACCCTACAGTGGATTTTCCCCAGCCCGTTTCGACCCAATCACGGGCGTAAAAACTGGTATGTTGGCGTAGGACGTTTTTCCAGTGATGAGCAGGAACGGTCCGGGGATATTCGCTTTGAAACGCTACGTTCTTCCGGCCCCGGTGGGCAGCATGTGAATAAGACCGACTCCGCAGTGCGCGCCACGCATCTGGCGAGTGGGATCAGCGTGAAGGTGCAGTCGGAACGGAGTCAACATGCCAATAAGCGGCTGGCGCGATTGTTAATTGCCTGGAAGCTGGAACAGCAGCGGCAGGATGATAACGCAGCGTTGAAATCTGAACGGCGAATGTTTCATCATCAGATTGAGCGCGGCAATCCAGTGCGGACGTTTAGCGGGCGGTAATCAGCTCGTCAGTATGAACAAAAAGGTCCACACCCTGCGGTGTGGACCTTTTTTTGACTTATTTTGCCGGAATGGCTTTCAGCAGTTCAGTCAGCAGCGTCCAGTACTGGCCAACGCTTTCGATATGAACCTGCTCATCCGGAGAGTGTGGACCGGTAATGGTCGGCCCGATAGAAACCATGTCCATTTCCGGATATGGTTTTTTGAACAGGCCGCATTCCAGACCCGCGTGGATAATCTGGATGTTCGGCGTCTTGTTGAACAGACGCTGATAGGTCTCACGCACCAGATGCATTACCGGAGAGTTGGCGTCCGGCTGCCAGCCAGGGTATGCGCCTTTGGCTTCGGTTTTTGCACCCGCCAGCTTGCCCAAAGAATCCAGCATGCTCACGACGTAGTCTTTACCGCTGTCGATCAGCGAGCGAATCAGACAGTGAATCTGCACGTTGTCGTCGGTCATGGTGACAACGCCGACGTTCAGAGAGGTTTCCACCACGCCTTTCGCCACGTCAGAGTTGCGGATAACGCCGTTTGGCGTCGCGTTCAGCAGGCGCACAAAGCTATCGCGGGATTGTGCAGTTAGCGCCGCCTGGCCGTTGCTGACCGACTCCAGCAGGATAACCAGATTTTTTTCTTTGGCTGCCAGCTCGTTTTGCAGGATTTCCTGGTATTCGTTGACCAGCGCCTTCAGCACGTCTGTTTTATCTGCCGCAACGGCCACGGTGGCAAAAGCTTCACGCGGGATGGCGTTACGCAGCGTACCGCCGTTGAAGTCGACCAGACGCAGATCCAGTTCTTCAGCATGACCCGCCAGGAAGCGCGCCAGCAGTTTGTTGGCATTACCCAAACCAACGTGAATTTCGCCGCCTGAGTGACCGCCTTTCAACCCTTTTAACGTCAATTTAAAGCTCTGGAAACCAGCCGGCACGGCTTCGCGGGTCAGCGGCAGGTTAGAGGTGAAATCGATCCCCCCCGCACAGCCCATGTAGATTTCACCCTCTTCTTCAGAGTCAGTGTTAATCAGGATATCCGCTTGCAGCCAGTTGGCCTGCAGACCAAATGCGCCGTCCATACCGGCTTCTTCCGTCATGGTCAGCAGCACTTCCAGCGGACCGTGGACCACGTTGTCGTCAGCCAGTACCGCCAGTGCGGAGGCCATGCCTATACCGTTATCAGCGCCCAGCGTTGTACCGCGCGCTTTGATCCACTCGCCGTCGATATAGGGCTGAATGGGGTCTTTAGTGAAGTCGTGGATGGTATCGTTATTCTTCTGCGGCACCATATCAAGGTGGGCCTGCAGAACAACCGGCTTGCGATTTTCCATACCGGCGGTGGCGTTTTTACGAATCAGAATGTTGCCAACCTGGTCGCGTTCTGCGTGTAAGCCTTTTTCTTTTGCCCAGCCCATAATGTGCTCAGCGAGCTGTTCTTCGTGATAGGACGGATGGGGAATTGAGCAGATTTTGGCAAAAATATCCCACAGCGGTTGCGGGGATAACTGAGACAGTTCAGACACGATGAGTCTCCTTACGAGCGCCTGCAAAAGTCGTTTACAGGTCGGGGGTTAGCAATCAAGTACACTACAAGCCAGGGCTTGCGCGATGGGGTTGAGAATACCACTTTCCGCGTACTCCGGTAGTGTAAACCACGTAAAAAGAGTCGCAATGGCTGCTTAACGCTGGTTTTTAACGCCCCAGATCTCTATAATCTCGCGCAACCATTTTTCCCCTCGAACACAATTTAAGCCGTATTACATAGGCTGGGACACTTCACATGAGCGAAAAGTACGTCGTCACCTGGGACATGTTGCAGATTCACGCCCGCAAACTGGCTACTCGTCTGCTGCCGGTTGAACAATGGAAAGGCATTATTGCCGTTAGCCGTGGCGGTCTGGTACCGGGAGCTTTACTGGCGCGTGAACTGGGTATTCGCCATGTTGATACCGTTTGCATCTCCAGCTATGACCACGATAACCAGCGCGAACTGACCGTACTGAAACGTGCTGAAGGCGATGGCGAAGGCTTCATTGTCATCGACGATCTGGTCGATACCGGCGGTACCGCGGTGGCTATTCGTGAGATGTATCCAAAAGCGCATTTTGTCACTATCTTCGCTAAACCGGCAGGACGTCCGCTGGTTGATGATTATGTAGTTGATATTCCGCAAGAAACCTGGATTGAACAACCGTGGGATATGGGCGTGGTGTTCGTACCGCCTATCGCTGGTCGTTAATTTTCAGCGTAAATGCTAATTACCACGCCCGGTTTTGCCGGGCGTGGTTTTTTTTACCCTTGTGCAGGTTACAATAGCTTCAGTGGCAACATGATGGAGGCTGCACATGTCCCAGGCTAACCTTAGCGAAACGCTGTTTAAACCCCGATTCAAACATCCGGAAACATCAACGCTGGTGCGTCGGTTTTCCACTGGATCGCAACAACCGATTCAGACCGCGCTGAGCGGCAATAATGTTGATCACTGGTATCGACTCATTAACCGCTTGATGTGGATTTGGCGTGGCGTGACGCCGCAGGAGATCCTCGACGTGCAGGCGCGCATCGTCATGAGCGATGCAGAACGCACTGACCCGGAGCTTTACGATACGGTGGTCGGCTATCGCGGCGGTAACTGGATCTTTGAGTGGGCCAAACAGGCGATGGATTGGCAGCAAAAGGCTGGTCAAGAAGAGGATCTTCTGGTTAGCGGCCGTCACTGGCTCCATGCGGCAAACCTGTACAGCATTGCCGCTTATCCGCACATTAAGGGCGATGAGCTGGCTGAGCAGGCTCAGGTCCTGGCGTATCGTGCTTATGAAGAAGCGGCCCAGCGGCTGCCGGGTAAGCTGCGCGAACTGGAGTTCTCCATCCCCGGTGGAGCGCCGATAACCGGTTTCTTGCATATGCCGCCAGGCGATGGTCCCTTTCCTACGGTGCTGATGTGCGGCGGGCTAGACGCGCTACAGACCGATTATTATAACCTGTATGAGAACTATTTTGCGCCATTGGGTATCGCCATGTTGACCGTGGATATGCCTTCTATTGGTTTCTCATCAAAATGTAAGTTGACCCAGGACACCAGTTTGCTGCACCAGTATGTATTGCAGCATCTGTCTAATGTCCCCTGGGTCGATCATACTCGCGTGGCCGCATTTGGTTTTCGTTTCGGCGCCAATATTGCGGTGCGGCTGGGCTATCTTGAGGCGCAACGTCTGAAAGCTGTAGCCTGCCTTGGGCCGGTGGTGCATGGTCTGCTGGTTGATCCTCTTCATCAGGGGCGGGTGCCGGAAATGTATCTTGACGTTCTGGCTTCGCGTCTGGGGATGCATGATGCTTCTGATGAGGCGCTGCGCGTTGAGCTGAGCCGTTATTCGTTAAAAGTTCAGGGATTGCTGGGCCGCCGCAGCCCAACGCCAATGCTCTCGGGTTACTGGAAAGACGATCCGTTCAGCCCGGAAGAGGAGTCACGTTTGATTACCTCATCATCAGCCGATGGCAAGCTGATGGAAATTCCTTTCAACCCGGTTTATCGCAACTTCGATCACGCCTTGCGGCAGATCGCCCGCTGGATTAGTCATAGATTTAGTTAATATATTGCTAAATTCTATTGATTTGGTAACGTCATTGCATCACTAAAGGAGATCGCAATGACGTTACCGAGTGGACACCTAAAGAGTAAGCTGATTAAGAAATTCACGGCTCTTGGACCTTACATCCGTGAGGAGCAGTGTGAAGACAACCGCTTCTTTTTCGATTGCCTGGCAGTTTGCGTCAACGTTAAACCGGCGCCGGAAAAACGCGAGTTCTGGGGATGGTGGATGGAAATGGACGCGGAGAAATCACGCTTCACCTACAGCTATCAGTTTGGTTTATTCGATAAAGAAGGGGTCTGGCGCGCAGTTGCTATTGACGATCCTGAAGTCACTGAAAAGCTCGAAAAGACGCTACGCGGCTTTCACGAACGAGCCGAGGCGCTACTGGCGACGTTCAGCCTGAAGCTGGAACCTGCCGATGATTTCAGCGAGCCGGTGAAACTGCGAGCCTGAGGTTCAGCCTTTTACCCTTTGGTTTAAAAGCCACGCTTGCAGAAGCGTGGTTTTTTATAACATAAATGGCATCAATAACTTTTTAATAACCGACATGGTTGCCCGACAGCAATCATTCCATCTTCCAGATCTTTAGTTACCACTGTTCCTGCTCCCACTTTGACGTTATCACCTAGCGTCACCGCGCCGATAACAACAGCATGAGCGCCAAATTCCACATTATCACCGATTCGCGGGCTGGCGCCTTCCCGGCCCTGGCTATCGGTCACGCTACCAATGGTCACACCCTGGCGCAGGGTACAGTTTTGGCCGATAACTGTCCCGCGGTTAACCACAATACAGTGGGGATGAAAGAGCTTCAGCCCATATCCGATACGCGTTCGCCAGGGAATTTCAATGCAGAATAAACACTCATTGATTGCAATATTGAGAATAACAAAAGGGATGCCGCAGATTTTCCACAGAGGATTCCTGCTGCGATAGAGTGTTGCCAGACGATAGAGCAGCACCGCGATTTTTGCCTTAATACCGCCGCAAGACTTGATTTCCCGACTGACCTGCCTGATAGCCTCAAACATGGTTACTCCTTAAGGTTAAACGAAGCCAGTGCATACCATCCTTCCCTGGTTTTACCTTCGTTAGCGAGTTGAATGCGCGGTACACCTTGATGATTAGTCAGGGCCACTTCCAGATGGTACTGACCGGTAGGGAGTTTCGTGGGCAGCGGCAGCGTAAAACGACTTTGATGAGTACCGGGTAGCCACTGGCGAACATTATCCTGGGTTTTAATTTGCGTAACGATGTCACCCGCATCGTTCACTAGGCGCCACTGTACAAGCCATGGGAGATAGGCGGGGGCTACGCCGTCATTACGCCAGGTCACATTTAACGTCAGTGGCTGACCACCGTGCACGGGCGTATTGAATTCCAGTTGACTTACTCGGTAGCGATAGCCGATTCGTAATAACGCCTTATCAACAATATCGCGATACTCTGCCGGTACCGGGCGAGATTTCAGATTCAGCGTACTGGCGTGTTGCGCCAATGCCCAGTTAAAGGTTGCCTGAACCTCTTCGCGGGTATAGTGCTGCACGCTTTCCCATTCCGCCATATAACCGCAAATCTCCAGGCTGATGGGAGCGTGTTGCCAGCTTTTATTAAATCCAGCCCAGGACGCTTGTGCGGCAGCCAGACGCTGCGGGTAGTCATCGCGCATATGGCTCCAGTCGGTTGAAAAATTGTGCCAGTCCCCCCAGCAATCCGCGCGCCATCCGGCCCCTTTTTGACTGGCCCAAACCAGCGAGTCATTGCCGCTTATTAGCATAATTTTGGGCGTTTTAGGGAAACTACTGAAGTGCATATCAACATAGCGGTTGAGCTGCTCGGGAGTATACTTTTCCTGCAACGGCGCAATGTCAGTAAAGTTCGAGTTATGCCATTCACCCCATGACCCCACCATGCCGATATCGACAAAAGCGAGCTCCGGATTGCCATCATAACGTTTGCCCAGTGCATTAAGCAGCTTTTGCGCGTAGGCGATAAAAATCGGATCGCTGAGGTCAGGGACAAAAGTTTTGTTATTTTCGACCCACTGACCCTTGATTCCTTTTCCGATGAGCCATGTGGGTATTTTTGAGCCTGATTGCGGTTCATCAAGCACCATAAAACGCAAACCGACGTTCATTGCCGGTTGGTGTGTGGCGGCGACGCTAAAGGCATGGTCAATAAGCGCAAAATTATACACGCCTTCCTCAGGCTCCAGATCGCTCCAGTAAAAGCGATCGTATTCAAATCCGGTATCCGGATATTCTTCTGGTGACGGTTTCTGACCGTAACCATCGTGAAAGCTGGCCACGCCGATGCCCGGATTCGTCAAGATGCCGCTGAAGGTAGGAGGGGTGATGATTGTGCGTTCAGCCAATGCTACGACAGGCGATATTAATCCAGATAGCAGCAGCGTTAAAAACAACACGGTGTGGCGAAGCGAAAAAGTGCTCATCGTTAATTCACTTTATCGTGGAGGTTGACGAACCACGTCCAGATGCCGACATGGAAATTCTTAAACACGTCGATTCCCAGGGCAGATTTGAACATATAGAGCGCTAGTAGTACCGCTAAAATGACGAATAACACGGCCAGCGTAATCGCCAGGGTGGAAAAAAATCGACCGAGTAGCGTGCTTTCGCGCGGCATTTTGCGCAGATCACGGCCGAATAAAAAGACCACAAAATAGCGACGATGTAGAAAAGGAAAGCTATGGCGAAAATCGATGCGATGGCGAGAGGCCAGGCTCGCTCTGACCAGCGCCTGCTCAATACCCTGCTTTTGCTCGGCGGTTAACGAGGCTTCCACCTCCGGGTCGAGTGAGGAATAAAAGCGCTCGACCACCAGATCGGATGTTGATTTTGTCACTGTCGACTCTTATTCGTTAAGCGCTGATAGACCTGAGCAGTTTTAGCGGCAATGTCCGGCCAGCGGTATTTAGGCATCAATTGGTTATAATCCGCGGCCTCATCGCCGCTCCAGGCCTGCAGTTTTTGCGCCAGCGCGCCGACGTTGCCTGTTGGGAAGTAAACTTCGGCAGGCAGGCCGATTTCCAGGTTAGCGGGGATATCGCTGACGATAACCGGCAGTGACCAGGACATCGCCTCCAGCAGGGCAATCGGCAGACCTTCGTGGTAAGACGGTAGAACAAAGAGTCCGGCCTGCGAGAACAAAGTATGCAAAGGTTCGCCGCTAATAAAACCGGTCATGATTACGCCTGGACTGTTGGCCGCCTGCTGCTTCAGCCGCACGCTGTATTCATCCGCATGATCGGCATCACCAATCAGTACTAGCGGCAGCGAGCAGTGCGCAGCTTCGTGGGCGGCAATTAGGTCATGCAGTCCTTTTTCTTCAACGAAGCGAGCGACGGCGACAATATATTGTCCGGCTTTAAGCGAGTACTGATTCAGCGTGGCTTGCCGGGCCTCTTCGGACGGGAGCACTGGTTGACGCACGCCGTTGTAAATCACGTTGGCATTATGACGGCCATGTTTGGTCTTAATAAGCGTATTAATCACTTCCGAAATAACAATAACCTCATTGGCATATTTCACCGCCCATTTTTCACCGAGACGCAACATCTCTTTCGCCATCTTTCCCCACTTCTGGCGGTCATAGTCCGGGCCATGATGTGTAAAAACAACGCGCTTGCCGAGCAGACGCAAAAGCGGGACCACCAGGCCTGGCCCCACAGCATGAACGTGGACCACGTTAGAGCCGTCAAACAAGGTGGTAAAGGCCGCCAGCGTAGAGTGAATAATTGCTTCGAATTTGCGGCTTTTAGGTGCCCACAGGCTTTTCAACTGCACGCCTTTATATTCGCTGCGGCGATAATTAACGTACGGTGAGCGGGCAAGCACGCAGATATCAGCATGATTCTGTTGGTAGATTTCGGGATATAAATTCTGACAATGGGTTTCCACTCCGCCCTGGACGTCAGGAATACCGCGGGTGCCGAGCACCGTCACTTTGAGCCTCATTTCGCTTCCCCCACGAGCTGCTGATAGAGTTCCTGCAATACCTGCATATGCCGGGCAAGATCGTATTTCTCCTCTAAACGCTGGCGTGCGTTAATCCCCATTTCACGTGCCTCCTGCGGATTGGCCGCCAGGCTATCCATGATGCGTGCCAGCTCGTCGGCATTTCCGGGTTCCGTCAGATAGCCATCAATGCCATCGCGAATTTGTTCCGGAATGCCGCCGATATTGCCGCCGACGACGGGGCGACCGAACGCCATCGCCTCCAGCACCGACATCGAACAGTTTTCATAATATTCGGAGGGAACGATCACCGCTCGCGCACCGCGAATCAAAGCGTTCAGCGCCTCTCCGTGCTGCATATAGCCAACAAATTCAGGGCCGGTAAAGCGGGCGCGCAGATCGTTGCCGAGCGGGCCATCGCCAACAATTTTTAGCGGCATTTTTTGCTGCATTTTTTGTTGCGCCAGCGCCAGAGTGGCTACGCCTTTCTCACGACTTAAGCGACCGATGTAGAGGAAGTAATCGCCCACCGTATCACCCGGAATTGTCGTACTGGCATCAATACCGTTAACGATCACGTCGATCCGCGCATTGGGTAATTTGCGCAGCAGCGTCCGGCGCATAAATTCGCTGGGGGCGATGATGGAGTCGAGCATCGCGTAGTTTTGCGCGAACTTCTGCCAGTAAGCTTCGAGTGACAGCAGTAGACTCTTAAAGGTGTCGCCCTGCTGGCAGCGATGGCGAAAGGCGTTGCTCACCGAACCGGTAATACAATCATCACAGATGTGGCCATCGCGCAGCATGGTGTACGATGGACAGACGATTTTATAATCATGTGCCGTTAGCACGGTTTTGCAGCCAAAGCGTTTGGCGACACCAATCAATGCGGGCGTCAGCTGGTGGTAGATATTGTGAAAGTGCACAATATCCGGGCGCTGCTCAAGTAGCAGGGTATTCAGTTTTTTGCAGGCTTCAGCGTTATAAATAAAGTCGATACCTGCTTTGAGCTTACCCGTCAGCCCGTGGTTTTGGTGATAATCCACGTTATGTACGAAGAAACTCTCCCAGGGAGAGGGTTTATTTTCCGCATGTTGCATGCTGAAGTCGACAATCTGATAGCCAGCCTTCAGCATGGCGTCTCGTTCCTGGAAAAAAACGGTTTCCGCTCCGCCCTTAATAAAGAAGAATTTGTTAACGAATAATATTTTCATGTTCTGTCTGGATATGTTTTGGGTTGGAGACGGTCACCGCGGGTTGTTTCATCGGATCGCGAACGGAGTTAATGACGCCTCGCACCATACCTGCGGAAAACAATGATAAGTTGATGACGCTCTGTATGCCGTCCCGCAGCGATTTATTTTTTATCGCCTTTAGCGCGATAAACGCCAACAGCGGAAGCAGGGCGAGGACTATCAAGCCGGGATTCAGTGAGAGCAGGCAAATAATCAATATCAGGATGTACAGTGTGAATATGAGTTCGTTGCGGACAATCTTCAGCGCGGCTGGAAAATGCTTTTTCCCCCAGCAGTTGCGTAATAGCTCACCCGGCGCCCATAAAAAACCGTTCTTCCAGCGGTAGGTCAGCATTTTGAACGTCGGCATGGTATAGGACGCATGGCTAAAATAGGGCGCGGCGAGGCGATGGAGTTTATAGCCCGCCGCCTGTAAACGGATCCCCAATTCAGCTTCTTCATAACCGTGAAGATTAAGATTGGTCAGATAACCAATTTTCTCTATTGCTGAACGACGATATAGCCCGCCGCCGCCCAGATGATCGGTATCGCCCTGCGGATAGATAAGATGCAGGCGCTGCTTACGGGATTTAAATTCGTAGTTAGAGGCATCATCCATCTCGACGCTGCCTGCCACACCAGCGTATTGCGGATGCTCTTCCAGAAAGGCGATGGCGGTGTCGAGAAAACCCGGCTCCAGCTCCATATCACCGTCTAATAGCAGCAGGTAATCCCCTTCGCTGAATAGCCAACCTAACTGGTGACCCACTCCGCAGCAGCGATCTTGCGCGTTATCCAGACACACCACCATGGCATCTTTGGCAACGGCTAGCTCTCGAGTGTTATCCGTAGACAGGCTATCGGCAACGATAATTTGATGTGGATAAGGCTGTAATTGCTTACGAACGCTGTCGATCGTTTTTTCAATACCCTGAGCTTCATTGAGGGTCTTAATGCTGACGGTGATGGATGGCGTTTTATTCATATTGGGTACCGGAATTCAGACGGACAGAACGGTGAATGACGATCAGCGCCCCGAGGGCTAGCCATAATAAAAACTGTAGCATGGGAATGATCATTAGGATCTGGCTGTAGGGGAGGCTAAGTAAACAGCCAATGGCAAAGACATAATATGCAGGGGCGGAGCTGAGCAATTGTAAATCTTCACGTTTTAGATCATAGCGGGAAAAAGTCTCTGTTGGCCGCATACCAATAAGAATAGAGGCGATCATGGCGATAAATAAAACAACGCCGATGATACCGACTTCCCACAGCAGCATGCTTAGTGCGGTGGAGTCGAGAATAAGATGATACCAGGCGCCAATATAGCCAGGAGAGACGGTGCTGCCGCTGTTGGTGGCATTCAGACCGTAGCCAAAAAGCATTCCGCCGGGACCAAAAAGTTCGTTATGTTTGAGCCAGAAGAAAATCGTCGTAAAACGCCCCAGCTCGCCACTTTCCATAATGTAGTTGGTATCGAAGATGTAACCGAGAGAATCGATAAATACCGAGAGGGCGCTTTTGCTTGGATCGCCACCAAAGGCTGAAGAGTAATTGGCAGCCAGGATAGTGATTGCGGCAAAAATTAACACCACCATTCCAGCGGCAATAATCATCAAAGAGCGCAGGGTGACTTTGCTGATTCCGCTGACCCAGGCAGGCATGATCCATAGCAGCGCCAACAAGAATGGCGACAGCAGAATGACGAATTTAACCTCGCCGACAACGCAGAGGAAAAAGGCCAGTACAATATGCAGAGCCATCGATTTAAACGAACAAATACCGTGCTTAAATTCGGAGACCTTCAGCAGCATAATCAGCAGACAGAACATCCCCATGGCCGCGGTATTGCCGCCACCCATCGGGTCGCCACCGAACGTGCCGACTACGGAATCCCACTTTTCATCCTCACCGCGCAGCGCAACGCGTTTTGGCACGACCACCAGAACCTGGTAAATGACCAGCGGAAACTGGACGTAGAAAAGCCAGTAAAATAGCTGGGTCAGTCGATGCAGTTGCGATTCGCGAAACATGCCAAGCAGCATGCAAAACATCACCAGCGACAGAGCCAATTCGTTTTTAAAACCAACGATGGCGGTGACTATTCCTGACTGTAAGACCGTGGCACAAAGGCTGAGGATAATAAAGGTCAGGTACAGAGCTAGTACGATCTTCTCGCGAGCGCTAAGCCCCAGCGGCTGCGGGCGGCTTTGCATCATCAACAGAACCACCATCACCAGTACCATAAAAAAAGGCAGCCATAACACCGCCGCAATACCGGTGAAGTACTGAACCGTGCCGCAAAAGACAATAGTTGTCAGGGCGAACGCTTCCAGATAGCGGCCGGTATTTAGCTGCATATTTTCTGTTCCTGGCGGGAGAGTCGTAGCGCCCGTTTATTCATTTTCAGCAGGATGAACAGATAGCGAATGCTGGTGAGAATGGAGAACGTCAACAGGGCTATCTCATAGTTCTGGCCAAATTTTGGCAGAACCACAAAGGCGACGACGATGATCAGCAACTGCTCAATCTGGATGCGTAAAAAATAGCGTTTAGAGCCGAAGATAAGCTCGATAACGGTGAGCGGGCTGACGGCCAGCGCGGCGAACAGGTAAGGCAGCATATAGCGTGAAGTTGGGATTGAGTTGAGCCACTCCTGGCTGAATCCTAAGCGCATAACCAGCGGATAGAAAATCCAGATCCCGAGAATACAAATCAACGCCGCCGCCATCAGCAGCAGGCGAATCTTTTTATACTCCAGATAGTTAAAGGTGTTATTGCGAAAATCCATCGACCATTTTGAAAAGATGGAGTTACGTACCGCGTTACCGACAATCATTACCGGCGATAAACAGAAGCGGCTCACTACCGAGAAATAGCCGGCTACCAGTGGTGAAAACCAGACGTTAATCAACATCGTTGGCAGATTGTTGCTGGCCATTGCCAGAACCTCTGCGCTACCCACCCGGCTGAGGTGTTGCCAGTGCTGGCGGGCAAAAAGTTCGTTCGCGCGTGGTGAAAAATGCGCAAGTGTCAGGGTTCTGAAGTGGAATAAACGTAGCAAGCAGATGCTGAGTAGAAGCAAAATGCCCACCATCCAGGCGATATAGAAAAGCGTCGCATTCGGCATCGCCAGCAGGGCAATCGCCACGACCAGTGAAACAGCAATTCGTTGAAAGGTCAGAAACTGATAGTTGCCGCCGCGAAGCGAAAGGTTTTCCGCAATCAACACCAGCGCATAGCCAAACGTCAGTAGATAGAGAAACGCGATATTAAGATCGAAAATCAGCCCGGTAATAACCGCCCACGGCACTGCCAGCACCAGGCTTTGTAGTAGGCAAAACACCACGTTTTGCCCCAGCTCATGATCTTCCTGACGGGGGATGAGCAGTTGCGAGGCGAAGGTACAGACCTGAGCGCCAATCAGCACATTGCTGTAGATCATCGCATAGTGGCCCACTTCCGCCATGCCGTAGCGATGGGAAATCAGCCACACGGAAAATGCGCCGATTACCTGCGAGAGGACCGAGGAGCTGGCGATGGATGAAATACTCTTGATTAGATTCATAATCGCTACTTCGGTGAAATAAGTTCGCGCATGCCGCGCTCAGGCAGGCGTTTGCCTTCTTGAGTCTCCAGGTTTTCTTCTTTCACCTGGTTAAGCATGATGGCAACGTGCGTTTGCGCAGCGGTTTGCATCCGCCGGTGCGCTTCACTGATATGCGGTGCCTGTTCGGCGGTTTTCACCACCAGAAGCGCGGTATCGACATGCGGCGTCAGCAGCAGGCTATCCTGCGCTACGCTCAATGAGGGAGTATCAATAATCAGCGAATCATAAGTTTGGTGCAGCGTTTTTAACAGGGCCGGGAGCCGTTCAGAAGTCAGCAGCAGTAACGCGGAGTCGGTTAGCTCGCCTCGCGGCATAAAATCAAGATTGTCGCCGAGGGAAATCACCGCCTGCGCCATTGTGCAGCGCTCATCAAGATATTGGCTGAAACCCATTTTATGTTGCGGATAGCGTGCACAGAGGCCTTCGCTTGCCAGATAATCGAGGTCGATAAGCAAGGTTTTTCGTGTTTTGCTGGTGGACCACGCCAGCAGTTCAGCAATCAGGCTGCTGCCAGAACGGGGATGAATCGACGTGACGAGTATCGTGCCGGGCGCGTTACTTTGGTTCTGCAGTGCCAGGCGCAGACTGTGGAGCATATCGGCGTACAGGAGATTCTGGAATATCACTTTCGCGCTATCCGTACGCGGTAACAGAGGAAACTCTCCGCTGGCATCAAGGCCGGTTTTAGCTTTTAGTTCGCTGATGCTGTTGACCGTTTTGTCGAGCGCGGTGCTGACAATCAGATACATGATGTACAGCGCCAGCGCCATCAGGGTCGCCATCACGATAAGCAGGCCACGCTGCGGTTTAGACGGCAGATTTGGCGGCACGGCGGCATCGTAGATAACTTCGTCAGGAACCGAAAAACTCTCGGAGAGTTTCTGCTCGTTAGCCCGCTGATACAGAGACTTATACAGCTCTTCGGTTTTGTTCAGCGCGGTCATCATGGTGTTGTATTTATCGCGTTTAGCACCCAGCGCCTGGAAGTCGGCTTTCTGGTCGTTAAGCATTTGCTGGTAGTGCTGTTCATCGTCCAGCGCAATCTGATACTGCTGGCGTAAACCGTTAAGCAGTTCGCCCAATACCTGGCCTATCTGACCGTTGACAACCTGCAGCTGGGCCTGAGCCTGGAGATATTTTGGATGTTTTGGACCATAGTGCTTTGCCGCTTCCGATAGGTTACGTCGTGTCTGGATTAGCGCGATGCGCAAATCCTGAATCTGCGGATGACCGGAAATTTCCGGCAAAGATATTATCGCTTCTGGTGGTTTTCCCTGTTGGCGGCGCACTTTGTCCCACACCGTTTGCGCTTTCAGACGGCGCTGAGTCGCGTCGGCAAGATGGTTAATCACGATGCCCAGGCGTTCAGTCTCGTAACCATCCATGCTGCGAAAGGTCAGCAGACCATTTTGTTTGAGGAAGTCGTCGATATCAGCCTTCTGGCGATCCAGCTTATTTCGCAGATCGTCCATCATTTTCTCATTCCAGCCCTGCGCCTGAAGCAAGGTTTTTTGCTTTTGCTGCAGGCTGTAATCGATAAACGCCTGCGCGACGCCGTTGGCGATATCGGCTGCCTTTTGCGGCGATTTTGCTTCCATTGAAACGGAAACCAGCTGTGTGGTGCGAACGCCGGAAATAGCGATGTTTTTTTGCAGCGCGCGTACAGCATTATTCACGCGCGTAGTTTCATCGAGGTTATTCCCGCCGTTAAACTCGGGATCTTGATCCAGTTTTAACGTTTTCACCGCTGATTCAAACACCACGCGAGAGCCCATTAACGCATATTTGGTCTCATAGTAATCGCTGCGGGTAGAGTCATAATTTTCCAGCCGCGGCAGGGGGGTGACATCCTGCGACTGTGCTTTAAACAGCACCGTGGCGGTTGCCGTGTAGCTGGATGACATAAAGCGTGTCGCTATCCATGAGGCCGCCGCAGCGATCACCATCACTACCAGGCACCAGATAAGCTTGTGCTTTATTTTGTTGAAATAAGGCGTGAAATCGATAAAGCCTTCTTTCTTCTTTCCGTTTTCAACTAATGAAATGGCCATATCAGAAGAAGCTCATGCCAATGATAATGGTATCCCCGGCCTGTACGGCGGAGTCGGCGGCGACATTCTCCAGCAGTTTACCGCTGCGAAGCTGGCGAATACGGATGTCCTGACGGTCGGCGCGATCGGTAAATCCTCCGGCCAGCGCAATGGCTTTTTCAGCCGTTAAGCCAGGTTCCCAGGCGTAACCGTCGGGTTTTTTTACCTCGCCTAACAGATAAATTTTACGATATTCAGCGATGCTGACGGTCACCATTGGCGCTTGCAGATAGCTACCGCGCAGTTTATCGGCAATCTCTTTACTGACCTGTTCAGGCGTTTTTCCTTTCAGCATCAGGGAGCCTATATAAGGATAATCAACGCTGCCGCTATTATCGATTTTTACGCGCATGGTGAGATCCTGCTCGCCGGAAACAGAAATATTAATTTCATCCCCCTGGCCCAGAAGATAAACGGTATCCGGTGGGGTTCTGATTGTCTGCTGTGGTGTTGAGCAGCCCACCAGCCATAGCGCCAGAAGCGGAATAATCACCCGTTTCCCGTGTGTAAGGATCATATTTGTACCTGCGTCATAAAAATAATTGCCGAGTCGTTGTAGCCCAGAGTGCGCTCGACCTCATGGTCGTAGTTCGGGCCAATATAGAAGACATCCTTTTCTTTGTTAGAGTGCATCGTGTTCCATTGCAGCTTCAGCTGAAAATTAACTGATGGGCGGTAATCGTAATTAAAGGTCAGTGATAAAAGGTTGGATTGATCCTTACGTCCATTGGTCTGGTGTTTGTAATCTTCTGTAATATAAGAATAATCAACCAGAGTGGAGAACCTGTCGACTAACCAGTGATGTTCATAGCCCAGACCGAAGTTCGAGACCAGAATATAGCCGCCGGAATCGGTAGGGTCTTTAATTCGCTGCGAGCTGTGTAAGTTAAACTTTATCTGCTCAAGCGGTTTCCAGTCGGCATTAATATCCCAGTTCAAGCCGTTGAATCCCTGTGAGTCAGGGTTATGGATAAAATCCTTATACAGCCAGGCGACGTTACCGTTGATTTCAGTCTTGCCGGAAAGGCGGTTTTTCATACCAACCAGCAGATAATACTCATTGCTGTCTTTTAATGAGTTGAGCTCATATCTGCGCTGGTTGGTAATAAAGCTGTAGCGATAGCGCAACGTTTTGGCCTTTTGGTCAAAAAGTTCGGCGACCAGGCTATTCTCATGCCACTCCTGATCGTGCATGTAGTAATCAAAGTCGGCGCTGGCATCCTGAATGCTGTCAAGATGGCGAAAGCGTAGCTGTTTGTGCATCAACGCAACCTCGGCTTTACCCCGACCTTCCAGTGCGCCATAGCTGTAGCGTAGCTCGCTGTTAAAAAAGCGCGTGCTGATAGGCTTATTAATACCAAATTCTTTAAATTGCTCGGGCAGAAAGCCCTCGGTGGTATCGCGGCCGCGCTCTTCATGGCCGAAAGTTTCATCCAGATCCAGCGACAGGCCGTGCATGCTGCCGAAACGCCATTTGCCGTTAAACATAAAAAAGTGATTGTTGCGGTTATCTGCGCTATTGCTGGCGTAATTGCGGTAATCACCGGAATACATCAGCAGGTAGCGATCTTCATAGCGTTCGCCGATAGCTTTGAAAATCGGTTTAATTCCCTGGTATGCGGAGGCGATTTCGTTGTCGCCGTAACGTTGCCAGGTCACGTTATCATTGTAACCGACGTCATAACCCACCTGGCTTTCGAAATCGATGCCAGCCACTCCGGTATGTGGTTTCGCTTGCAGGTCCGCCCATGCGTATGGAATTGAGAGCAGACCTGCAAGGAAAGTGATTTCAGAACGCATTTTTCCCCACAAATCCGCGGAAGAAGGTTAAAAAAACGATTTTAATATCCAGCAGCAGCGACCATGACTGGATATATTCCAGGTCGTACTGAATGCGTTTTTCCATTTTATCAATGGTGTCGGTTTCACCCCGAAAGCCGTGAATTTGCGCCAGTCCGGTAATTCCTGGCTTCACTTTATGGCGAATCATGTAGTTTTCGACCAGTACACGATATTGCTCGTTGTGCGCGACAGCGTGTGGGCGGGGTCCGACGATCGACATCGTGCCCTGCAGGACGTTAAAAAACTGCGGTAGCTCATCGAGCGAGGTTTTACGTAAAAAAGCACCAAAGCGGGTAATGCGCGGATCATCACGCTTCGCCTGAGTGACGACTGCGCTGTTTTCCATTACGCGCATGGTTCTGAATTTCCACACCGGTATCTGTTTACCATTCAGGCCGTAGCGATTTTGCTTAAATAAAATCGGCCCGGGTGACGTCAGCTTAATTCCGACGGCCACAGCGAGCATAACCGGGAGGCTGACCAGGGTAAAACAAGCGCCAAGAATAATGTCTTCAATACGCTTGAGTACCGCGCCTTCAGCTTCAAACGGCGAGGTGAAAATGCTGATAGTCTGGATGTTGCCAAACATCCGTAACTGAGAAATATGCGAGCTGTAGGAAAAAAGATCCGGTACTAAAAATACATCCACGGTGGTATCGGAAAACTCGTTTAAAAACTGACGAATACGCTGCTGTGCAACCATGGGGAGAGCAATATAGACTTCGTCTATCTCTCCTGATTTTGCCAGCGTCAGTAAATCGCGTGAGTTGCCTTTTTTGTTAATACTGAGCAAACGGCTATCTCGCTGGACGGTACGGTCCTCAAAGAAGCTAATTTCAATTCCACTATGGGTATACTCTTTAAATAGCGCCTGTTCGATAGCCAGTCCGGCTGGCGTTATTCCTAATATAGCCACTTTGAGTTTGGATTTGAAAAAATAGAGACTAGTAATGAGACGGATAAGAAACATACTAATAAATATTGCTGTTGAGCACAGCGTAATAATTTCAGCTAAAAGCAGAGCGTTTGTGTGGTTGTGATTATTCAGGAATAATTCAGCAATCACAAATAATAAAAATGATAGCAGGCCGCTAATACAAACGCTGAAGAATAGTTTGGTGAGTTTTTTTAAATACTGGCCTTTTAATTGGCTGGAGTATAACTGAAAGTGTTCGTTAGCCCGTATAAAAATTAGCGAGTATATTATTCCGAGGAAAAGTGAGGCCGTTGATGGTTCGACGAAAAAGTATTTTAAATAGGCGAAAATGAACAGGTTGACGGCAAAAAAATCCAGTAGCTTCATGAGCTTGCTGTAGCGTGCATTGTAAATTTTAATCGTGCTATCCGTCATCTTTTTGCTCGTTTTATAGTCAATAAAATGATGTCATATTTCCCTTTAAAGCGAAATTTATGTATATGAACCTATTCAAAAACCAAGCTTTAAATCGGTGTTGGTTATTGTAGCTTACGATTAATCTTATGTCTAATTGCCCGCAACAGGTGATGGATTGCCTTTTCTTATGAACAACAATATTTTTATCATTGTCATTAAACATAATGAATGATGGCTATGGAGAAATGATCGTTGTTATTCGTACGAGGAACGGGTCATTTTAAAAATGTTGCGCTCAGACCGAACTGATGTCGACTATAAAATAATCAGCGCCAGCCGAGGCTGGCGCATTCATGTACTAAATCCCAATACACATGTATTTGATTTCTAAATAATCCTCTATGCCATACTTTGAGCCTTCGCGGCCCTGTCCGGAAGATTTCACGCCGCCGAAAGGAGCGACTTCGGTAGAGATAATCCCGGTGTTGATGCCTATGATGCCGTACTCCAGCGCTTCGCCGACGCGGAATACGCGGCTTAAGTCGCGAGCGTAGAAATAGGCTGCCAGGCCAAACTCGGTGTCGTTGGCCTGCTTTATCGCGTCGGCTTCATCTTTAAAACGGAACAGCGGGGCGAGCGGGCCGAAGGTCTCTTCTTTGGCGACTTTAGCATCGCCGGGCACGTCTACCAGAATCGTCGGCTGGAAGAAATTCCCGCCCAGCTCGTGGGCTTTCCCACCGGTCACCACCCGTGCGCCTTTGTCTAACGCATCGCTAATATGCTCCTGCACTTTGGCAATGGCCTTCTCGTCAATCAATGGCCCGATGGTGATATTGGGCTGTAGGCCGTCGCCAATTTGCAGCTTACTTACCGCTTGCTGGAGTTTTTCGGCAAAGCGGTCATAGACGCCGTCCTGGACGTACAGGCGATTGGCGCATACGCAGGTTTGCCCGGCGTTGCGAAACTTAGAGGCCATCGCGCCTTCTACGGCTTTATCTAAATCGGCGTCATCAAAGACGATAAACGGCGCGTTGCCACCCAGTTCCAGTGAGACCTTTTTGATGTCCTTCGCGCACTGTTCCATCAGCTGGCAGCCAATCTCCGTCGAGCCGGTAAAAGAGAGTTTGCGCACCAGCGGGTTGCTGGTGAGCTCATTGCCGACCGCGCTGGCGGAACCCGTAACTACGTTAAATACCCCTTCGGGGATCCCGGCGCGGTTCGCCAACTCCGCCAGCGCCAGCGCAGAAAACGGCGTCTGGCTGGCGGGCTTGAGCACCATCGTGCAGCCTGCGGCCAGCGCCGGACCCGCCTTACGAGTGATCATCGCCGAGGGAAAATTCCACGGGGTGATGGCGGCGGTTACGCCTATCGGCTGCTTAATCACCAGCAGCCGCTTATCGGCCTGATGACCCGGGATCGTGTCGCCATAGATGCGCTTACCCTCTTCGGCAAACCACTCAATAAAAGAGGCGGCGTAGCTGATTTCGCCCTTGGCTTCCGCCAGCGGTTTACCCTGTTCCAAAGTCATCAGGCGCGCTAAATCGTCCTGATGCTCCATTATTAAATCGAACCAGCGGCGCAGAATATTGGCCCGCTCTTTGGCTGTGAGGGCGCGCCAGGCGGGCAGGGCGAGGTTGGCGGCGTCGATGGCCTCGCGGGTTTCCTCGGCGCCCATTTTGGGTACGCTGCCCAGCGGTTGACCGTTGGCGGGGTTGGTCACCGCGATGGTTTCTCCACTGGAGGCGTCGCGCCAGCGTCCGTTGATTAATGCCTGTTGGCGAAAAAGGGTGGGATCGTTAAGTTGCATGGTTGCGTCCTGTCTTATCGGTAAAAGCTGTGAATGCGTCCGGTCTGCGGCGTCAAACACTTGTCCCTGTTTAGTGTAGACGAACCTGCTCAAGGGACCGGGCACAGCACGGGCTGATGTGATAATCACCAGTTTAAATTTGTGGTTGTTTAGGCTGGTGGGACGTTAAAGCAGAGGATTAATATGCCGGCGCGATTAAAGCGCCGGGCATTATTTAGCTAAATCAGAACTTCCAGGAGACGCTGCCGACGATGCTGCGTTCTGCACCGAAGTAGCAATAGGAAAGCGAGTTACAGGCGGCGATATAGCTCTTATCCGTCAGGTTATTGACGTTCAGCTGCGCGCTAAGACCTTTAATCCCTACCTTCGACAGGTCATAGCCAACCGTCATATCCACCAGCGTATAGGACGGCAGGGTATGCGTATTCAGGCGATCGCTGGTGATCCCATTAACATAGCGCACGCCGGAACCGAGCGTCAGGCCATCAAGCGGGCCGCTTTTCACATCGTAGCTCAGCCAGGCGCTGGCCTGGTTGCGCGGGGCGTAAACGGCGCGCTTGCCTTGCTCTTCCGGACTGCTTTTCTTATAACGGATGTCGGTGTAGGTATAGGCGGCCTGCAGACGGAAGCTGTCCGTTAGCTGGCTGATGGCTTCCAGTTCCACCCCTTTCGACTCAATTTCACCAATCGAGCGGTACGGGTCGGTCGGCTCTTCTTTGGTGGCGATATTGGTCTGGTTGATGCGGAATACTGAGGCGCTGAACTGGCTGTTCATCCCCTCCGGCTCATACTTCAGCCCGGCTTCCCACTGCTTGCCTTTCATCGGATCCAGTATGTTGCCGTTTTCATCGGCGAAGCTGGTCGGCGTAAAGGCGGTGGAGTAGCTGATATATGGCGCAAAACCACTATCGAACAGATACATTAGCGCGGCGCGGCTACTGAAATTGTTCTTATCCAGATCACTGCGCGAATTGTTGAGCTTACTGATATTGGACACGCTCACCTGATCGTAGCGCCCGCCGAGCGTGAAGCGCCAGCGGTCCCAGGACATCTGATCCTGCAGATAGTAGCCAGTCTGGCGCAGCTTGTGTTTTTCACGGCTGTACATGGTGATGTAATCCGGTTTCGCACCGTAGACCGGGTTAAAAGCGTCTATGGCCGGGAATGCGCCGTAATAGCCGGTGGTGTCGTTGCTGCGATCCTGATAGTCAATGCCCATCAGCAGGCGATGATTCACGGCCCAGGTATCGACGCTGCCATCAAGCTGGTTATCCAGCGTAATGGCATTCATCTTCTCGTCTGAGCCGGAATAACCTCGGTTCAGCTCGGTTTCATTCAACCAGCCCGCGGCATAGACCTGATTTAGCTCGACTTTAGTATGCAGATAACGCAGCTTCTGCCGCACCGACCAGCCGCTATCAAACATGTGTTCGAAATTGTAGCCGACCATATTTTCTCGACGGTCGTACTTGTCGTAATCATCTTCCCCCTCGAAGAAGGTGTTAGCGATTTTCTTGCCGTCGTGTGGAACGACGGTGCCTTCATAGGGGAGGCCTGAATGGCTGCCACCCTCCGGATCTCGATGCAGGTAGGCCATTAAATCAAGACGCGTCTGGTCGGTAATGCGCCAGGTCAGGCTGGGCATAATCGCGTAGCGTTGCTCTTTTAAGGTGTCAAACTGGGAGTCCGCATAGCGGGTCATCCCACTTAATCGCGCCGCCACCCGATCGTTATCGTCCAGCGCGCCAGTGACATCAAACGCCGCGCCGCGCTGGTTGTTATTACCAGCAAACAGCTTGATTTCGCCGCCGGGATCGAATGAAGGTTTACGCGAGGTGAGGGCGACGATACCGCCGGGCGAAGAGCGGCCATAGAGCACCGAGGCCGGGCCGCGTACCACTTCAATATTCTCCAGGAACCACGGATCGACCACCAGGGAGCTGTGCGAGTTGGTGTCGCCCATCATCTTCAGGCCATCGAGATAGACGTTATCCAGACTGCCATCAGAGAAGCCGCGCAGGACGATATAGTCAAAGCGGTTGGAAGCGCCAATCTGGTTGCTGTAAACCCCCGGCGTATAGCTCACGGCCTGACGGACGCTGATCGCTCCCTGCTCTTCAAACTGCTCGCGAGTGATGATGGAGACCGACTGCGGGGTCTCAATGTCCGGGGTGGCAATTTTGGTCGCGCCGCTCTGCATCTGCGAAGTGACCACGATGGTTTCGTTTTTAGCAGTTTCCTGAGCCAGAAGCGGGAAAGCGACGCTGCCGGTCACCCATCCTACCAGTAGCGCCAGGCGAGTTTTCGCAAACATGAACATCTCCAAAGGTATTTCTAATTGTTAATAAGAATTATTACCTTTTTGATGCTTTCTATAGCTATGCGGAATGCCAGGATGCGTATGCGCGCTGCCAAAGCGTCTAAGTATTCTTCGCAAAAATGTAAAAAATGCATTAGCCCGGCTTTTGTACGTCACAGGGCGAGATACCATAGCGTCGACGAAAGGCGGTCGAGAAGTTGGTGGCGTGCTGGTAGCCCGACATCCACGCGGCCTGCTGTACGCTATAGCCCTCAAGTAAGTAGCCTCTTGCCCGCTCCAGACGGCAGTCCCGCAGATAGTCGAACACTGAGCAGCCGTAAGCGTGGCGAAATTTGCTGCGCAGGCTGCTGGAACTCATCGCCGCCCGCTGCGCCAGCTCATTGAGGGTGTAGTCGCTCTCCGGGGACTGCTCCAGCAGGCGGCGAACTCTCTCCAGCCGCTGCTGCTCGCCACCTGCCGGTACGATGTGTTTCGCACTTTCATCCTGGCACACGCTCAGACCATGGCCGAACAACTGCAAAATGAGCCCTTCCAGCATCAGCTGCCGGGAAACGCTACCGAGTACGCTCCGCTGCGCGTACTGCAAGCCGCTCAGCAGAAAACCCGGTATCTGCCAGATAAGCGTTGGCGTCCGGCATCTTTCCCATTCGCGCATCAATGAGTCGAGCAGGCCGTCGCGCCATGCGCCGTCAGGATACAGTCCCAGAGATAGCGTCCGTAGCCTGCTGTCCGCATCGTGGCGGGCGCACATCACCTGATGTTCGCTAAGACGGGACGTGAATGCCATCCCGGAGCGAACGAGATGCTGCTCCCCGTTCAGGGTCAGAGTGACGCAGCCTTCCAGTACGACCAGCATATATAGCGGGCTGCTATGGCGGGAGGTCGTCTCATAAGGTTGCAGCACGTGAACATCAGAATGGGTAACGCACATTCCGCACGGCAGCGTCATCTCTTCCACTTCTCCTCGCAGCACGAGGCTGGTGTGCGGCGGTTGCGGTTTTTGCTGCTGCTGTGGGAAACGGTAGTCGATACCGTAACGTTCGCCAAAGTCCATAAACTCGCTGACGGAGAAGGTTTTTCTCAGCACCGGGCGGGCAGGTTCATTCTGCGGGGTCATATTGTTCATGCGGTTTTTGGCACTGAGACAGGGTGTCATTGGATGGATCAACTTTATCACTGCGTGCGCAGTGCGACAATAATGATGAGAATCATTATCAATATTTGCTTTACGTATTGCCGTTACGGGAAGTGGAGTCGCGCGGGGAGTTTACCCGCGCGGTTTGATAAGAGGTCAGGCGTCGACGTTGTCCAGCGGCCAGGAGTCAAACAGGTAGCCGTCGAAGAAAATATCATCGACGTTGGAGAACTCCAGCAGGCGACGTTTGACGTTTTCCAGATGCTGCCACATGGCGAGCTTTGCCGCGCGGGCGTCTTTTTTGATTAATGCTGCAAGGATCCGTTTATGATCGACCAGCCACTCCTGGCGATAGTGGGTGTCCCCGAGGTGGCGGTGCAGTTGGATCCACATGGGATTATTTTCCCGCCACTGCCATGACTGGCGAAATAGCTCCACCAGCATACTGTTGTGAGTTGCTTCGGCGATCGCCAGATGGAACTGCATATCGCCGCTTTCTGAACTCTCCGGCGCGCTGCTGGCCAGTTCCTGCTCCTCCAGCTGTAAAGCCTGGCGCATTTTGATGATATCTTCCCGAGTCGCCTGTAGGGCGGCAAATTCAGCGATATTACTTTCCAGCAGTTGGCGCGCTTGCAACAGCTCAAAAGGACCGGCGTCATCGCAATGGCTGGCGTCGGCATTTTCAGCAGCCTCTTCCTCTACGGCGTTGTCGAGCACGTAGATCCCGGCACCCCTGCGGACTTCCACCAGCCCTTTAATTTCCAGCATGATCAGCGCTTCACGCACCACCGTGCGAGTCACGTCCAGCATCTCGGCGATTTCTCGCTCTGGCGGTAAGCGATCGCCAGCCTTGTACGGCGTTTGTACGATCAGATCGCGAATCATCGCGCCGACTTCCTGATAGGGTCTGTGCTGAGAAGTTTGTGATTTCATGGTGTTATGCAGTGGCATGCGATGGTGTGGTGGCTGACTATAACATTTGAGTGACGGGTTAGCATCTCTCACGCCTTAGATACGCAAAACAGGTCAACCAAATGTTCATAGAGTTGACCTGCGATTTAGAGAGATTAGACGGCGGTTCTTAATGCCGCGACGCACTCACGCGCACCCCATTTACACAGCTTGTGATAAGCCTGCGTAACGGCTTCGACGAAGTCACTGTTCTCCGGCAGATCCTGAGCAAAAATCCCGCTTAAGGCCAGCAGGGCGGTCACGCGCTCGGCGCCCTGGTAACGCGAGTTAATTTGCTGGATATCGGCCAGTAAAGGGTCGAGCACATCGATAGGTTGCCCTTGTTCATCAACCCCCTGGGTGTAGCGCATCCAGCCCGCCACGCCGAGCGCAAGATGACGCCAGTCGCTACCGTTGCGCAAATGCAGGCGTACCGGATCCAGCAGGCGCTGCGGTAGTTTCTGGCTACCGTCCATCGCAATCTGCCAGGTACGGTGGCGCAGAGAAGGGTTACTGAACCGGGCGATCAGCAGCGTGGCATAAGCCTGTAGATCGGTGCCTTCCGGCATGGATAGCGTTGGGGCCTGTTCCTGCATCATCAGGGCAAAGGCTGCTTTTTGATACGCCGGGTTGCCCATGGTATCGGCGATGGTTTCATAGCCGCCGAGATAGCCAAGGTACGCAAGGAATGAGTGGCTACCGTTGAGCATCCGCAGCTTCATCATTTCAAACGGCACCACGTCTGCCACAAACTGCGCCCCAACCAGGTCCCACTCAGGGCGGCCGTTGACGAAGTTGTCTTCGATTACCCACTGGCGGAACGGCTCGCAGGCAATAGCGCACGGATCGTAGACCCCAAGCTGGTCGGCAATCTCCTGCAACGTTTCAGGGGTTGCCGCGGGCACGATGCGGTCAACCATAGTGCATGGGAAGGTGGCATGAGCTTCAATCCACGCCGCTAGCTCTGGGTCTCTGGCCTGCGCCAGGCCCAGTACCGCGACTTTCGCCACATGACCATTCTCCCGCACGTTGTCGCAGGACATCACCGTAAACGCCGCCAGCCCTTGTTCGCGACGTAGGCGCAGGGCTTCGACGATGTAGCCAATGGCGGATTTCGGCGTGGCCGGGTTGGCGAGGTCGTGCTGAATTAGCGGGTTGTTGAGATCCAGCTGACCGCTGGCGGCATCGGTGCAGTAACCTTTTTCTGTCACCGTTAGTGAGACGATCGCCGTTTGCGGGCGCGACATCGCGTTCAGAATACCGTCGCAGCCGTCAATCTCCGGGTGCAGCGCTTCTTTCATCGAACCGATAATCTTCAGCTCAGTGCGCTCGGCGCCTTTTTCCGCTACGGTATACAGCAACTGTTGGTTTTTCAGATTCTCAATCAGCAGGCGGTCGTTACCAGGCATCAGGTTGACTTCGCAGATGCCCCAGTCGCTATCGCTGGTTTCCAGCAGATGGTGGGTATAAAGCGCCTGGTGTGCGCGGTGAAACGCGCCGCAGCCCAGGTGAACGATACGGGATTGCAGGCGAGAACGATCCCATGCAGGGCGTGTAACCGGCAGGTTGCTGTCGGCAAGGGTAGCAGTCATAGCAAACTCCAGAGTGGGTCGCAAAACGCGACCGAAGGGAGAGAAGGGCGGGACGCTCGGCCCCGCCAGTCAGGATCAGCGGCTAAAAAAGGCGCGCTGAATTGCCAGCTCGACGCCGCGGACTTCAGCCAGCCCTTTCAGGCGACCAATCGCGGAGTAGCCAGGGTTGGTTTTCTTTTTCAGGTCGTCAAGCATCTGGTGGCCGTGGTCAGGGCGCATCGGGATGAGATCATCTTTGCCTTCCGCTTTACGACGATGTTCTTCTTCAACGATGGCCTTCACCACTTCATACATGTCGACGTCGCCGTGCAGATGTGCCGCTTCATGGAAGGTTTTCGGGTTATCTTCGCGAAGGGTGGAGCGCAGATGGGTGAAGTAAATGCGCGGACCGAACTGCTTAATCATATCAACCAGGTCATTGTCGGCGCGCACGCCGTAGGAGCCGGTACACATGGTGAAGCCGTTCGCCATGCTGTTGACCGTATCGACCATCCACTGCATATCTTCTACGGTAGAGACGATGCGCGGCAGGCCGAGAATCGGGCGCGGCGGATCGTCAGGATGCACTGCCATGCGGACGCCAGCCTCTTCGGCAACGGGAATAATCGCCTTCAGGAAGACGGCAAAATTCTCGCGCAGCGCGGCTTTATCGATATCTTTATAGGTTGCAAGGTGCTGACGGAACTGGTCGAGGGTATAACCCTCTTCGGCACCCGGCAGGCCCGCGATGATATTTCGGGTCAGGCGCGCTTTATCTTCATCGCTCATGGTGGCGAAGCGCTGGTTTGCCTGGGCGATTTCTTCGGCGGTGTAATCCGCTTGTGCGCCCGGACGCTTGAGGATATGCAGCTCGAAGGCGGCAAACTCAATTTGATCGAAACGCAGCGCTTTGGATCCATCAGGCAGGACGTATTCCAGGTCGGTACGAGTCCAGTCGAGAACCGGCATAAAGTTGTAGCACACGGTACTAATGCCGCACTGAGCCAGGTTGCGCAGGCTCTGCTGATAATTGGCTATCCACTGTGCATAGTTGCCTGAGTGGGTTTTGATCTCTTCGTGAATCGGCACGCTTTCGACCACCGACCAGACCAGGCCTGCCTCTTCTACGATGGCTTTGCGCTTGAGGATCTCTTCAACCGACCACACCTCGCCGTTCGGAATATGGTGCAGAGCGGTAACAACGCCAGTCGCCCCCGCCTGACGAACGTCAGCTAAAGTGACCGGATCGTTAGGGCCATACCAGCGCCATGTCTGTTCCATGCTTAACCTCTTTCACGTTGTTGACCCGCTTCAGGCCACTGCTTTGGTTGGATTGTCGGTTCCCTGAAACCATATGAAAACCGGGGAGACCGGACGATATGGCGCATAAATTCCTCTAATTTGTCATACATGTCAACCGTAAAAGCAAAATTGGTTAACCAAATCACATGAGAGTAGGTTTTAAGGTGTGTTAACGGGAAAACAGGGCGGCGTGTGACAATTTTTCTTTGCGTAAATGTCCCCGACAGGGGTCAGGTGAGTGGTCATGGTTTACCAATTCAGTCACGTCTCAACCACATAATGGAGTCCGGTCGATACTGTTGGCCCAAGGGAAGTGTCACCGACAAAAGCAGTAAGTTGATATGTTTCGTTTTGTTTAGTAAACAATGTGTTTTTATATTTTTGTTTATGTGATCTTTATCACCAATGCGTATTAATAAGCTTCAAATAACGGATTTTTCACATAGGATAATGGGCATTAATAACTGTTTAGTAAACGGCGAATGAACGCTTGCTGAGGTGATAGAATGTTAAGTATGGGACTGGATATTGGCGGGACGAAAACAGAAGCAGTTATCCTCGATGCTCAGGGTAATGTCTTGTTATCAAAGCGAAGGAGTACGGTGAAATCTGACTATCAGGGATTTCTGACATCGCTGGTCGATTTTATTCAGGACGTTAAGTCTTCCTTCTCTGTCCCGATCAGCGTCGGTTTATGCCTGCCGGGAACAGAAGATGTTGATACCCGGCTCATCAAAAACTCCAATATCGTGGTCCTTAACCAACGGCCGCTGATTCAGGATCTGGAACAGGCGTTGGGTCATCCGGTCGCGTGGGACAATGACGCCAACTGCTTTACATTATCAGAATCGACTGATGGTGCAGGCGCGCAGGCGGGGATTGTGTTTGGCGCGATTCTGGGAACCGGCTGCGGCGGCGGGCTTTCAATGAATAAAATGCTCTGGCGAGGGCGCAATGGCAACGCCGGAGAGTGGGGGCATAATCCGCTTCCTCACTATGATTCGCTGCGGGATGGCGCTGCCGTAAAATGTTATTGCGGGCAGCTAAACTGTACCGAGTCTTTTATTTCGGGGTCAGGGCTGGCACGGCAATATAATCTGATTGACAGCAATACTCTGGATGCAAAAGCCATTTTTTCGCTTATTGATCAATGCGATCCTGATGCAACCGCTTTGTTCCTGCTATTTAAAGATCAGCTGGCGAGGGCGTTAGCATCGGTTATCAATATCTACGATCCTGATATTGTGGTGGTTGGTGGCGGGCTTTCGCGCATTCCGGAGATATTTACTAACCTGACTCAGGCTGTAGAAAAGTATATTTTCAATACGCAATGCACCACGCCAATTGTCCCGGCGATGCATGGTGATAGCAGCGGCGTTCGCGGCGCGGCATGGCTGGGACGCGATGCGGCATTGAGGGCAAGTGGCAGTACAGAATAGTTTTCAATGATACGAGCTCTTGCTAACTCATTCATTCTCCTGAACAAAAATGCAACATGAAGTATGATAGCGGTAACCGTAAATAAGGGGTAGGTCAGGCATGTTGAAGACAGTCAGGGTGAGGGATATCGCGCAGAAAGCGGGTGTATCGGTAGGGGCGGTGTCGCGGGCGTTGAACCATCGACCCGGGCTGAGCGAAGAAACCCGGCTGCGGGTGATGCAGATAGCGCAGGAGATGGGATATGACTTCTCCAGACTTCGCGATGAGAAAATTAAAAAGATTCTCTTCATACTCCACCGCCAGCATAACACCGCCAGTGCGATGAATTTCTATTCGCCTGTCCTGTTGGCTGTTGAAGATGCCTGCCGGGAATGCAACATTGCGCTCAGCTTTTTGGCGATGGGGCCGACGGATAATGTGACCCAACAGGTACGGCAGCATTCCCCCGATGCTCTCCTGTGCGTTGGGTTTATAGAGCCGGAGCTGATGGCGGAATTAAGAAAATTACCGCAGCCGATGGTGTTGGTTGATCACGCGATCCCCGGCATGGTCAGTATCAATCCTGATAATTACCAGGGTGGGATAGTGCTGACGCAGCATCTGATTGAAAAGGGGTATCATCGTATCGCCTTTCTGGCCAGCAGCCTTGCACATTACAGTATTCGCCAGCGTGAGAAAGGATACCGACAGGCGCTGTTTGAGGCTGGCATGCTGATGTCTCCTCAATATGAAGTGACGGCGCCCGCGCTGACGGAACTTACACCCTCTTTGGAATATGCGCTGGATGAACTGATGGCGCTACCCGAACCCCCTGATGCCCTGTTTTGTTACAACGATGCGGCGGCTATCGTGGCGATGAATTATTGCCATCAAAATGGGATAAGAGTGCCAGAGGATCTGGCTATCGTCGGCTTCGATGATATTGATTTATCCAGCCACCTGACGCCCGCGCTGACCACGATAGCCATTGATAAAGAATCATTAGGCAAGCGGGCCGTGGAAGAGCTTATTTGCCGCTCGAGTGCAGATAATATTTTATTGCCCGTGCAGCTCAGGCTGAGAAATAGCGCGTAAAGGCAATTTTTTGTTAGCGAGCACAGAGAATAAAAGAAAGCTGATACCCGGATAGCATGGTTTTTGTACTCGCCGCGATTCCTTTGAGATCACATTTTCCAGCTTTGATTATTCCCATCCATGCTCTCTCTGTTATCATTCGCATTGAATATACCTATCAACTCTCACCGAGGCTTTGATGCTGGAGAATGTAATCATTAGATAATCAGCTTCCCGACCTTCTCAGGCCGGACTGGTTATCGCTGCGCTTAAACTTTACGCGAACACTTTTGGGTGTTGGCTCGTTTTTACGCATGATGATTAACAGGTTTCTTCAGTATGAATCTATCCCGTCAGGAACAACGTACCTTACACGTTCTCGCTAAAGGTGGTCGGATCGCGCACGTTCGCGATACTTCAGGCCGCGTGACCTCTGTTGAATGCTACAGCCGCGAAGGGCTTCTGCTCACCGACTGTACTCTCGCCGTTTTCAAAAAACTCAAAACCAAAAAGCTGATTAAGTCCGTCAATGGGCAGCCCTACCGCATCAATACCACCGGACTGAACAACGTTCGCGCCCAGTTGGATAATCGCTAAGGAGCATCTGATGACAAACCACAACTTCACTTTTCATATCACTACCGAAGGTGACGCCGGTGATATTTGCGAGGTCGAAACCCGAGCGTTCGGCTTTAGCAAAGAGGCTGAGCTGGTGGTCGATTTGCTCAACGATGAAAGCGCTTGCCCGAGGTTATCTCTGCTGGCCAGACATAATGGAAAAGCGGTTGGGCATATTTTGTTCACCCGGGCGACATTTAAAGGAGAGTCTGACTCTCCGATGATGCATATCCTTGCTCCTCTGGCGGTAATACCAGAATACCAGGGCATGGGGGTTGGCGGATGGCTAATCCAAAGCGGTATTGAGCATCTGAAGGCGATGGGGAGCCTGGCGGTATTTGTTCTGGGACATGCCACTTATTACCCGCGGCATGGCTTTGAACCTTGCGCCGGAGATAAAGGCTATCCGGCCCCTTATCCCATCCCGGAGGAACATAAAGCCTGCTGGATGTTGCAACTGCTTTCGGCCGAACCGCTGGGGAGAACGGGTCAGATACAGTGCGCTCGCGCGTTGATGAAACCCGAGCATTGGCGCGAGTAATCAATAAGGAAATGATAATGACTATTGGCACGATTATTACCGGTACCAGACACGTAGCGTTGTTATCCGGGGAGCGCAAAATTCCCTGGGATGAACCCGCTTTTAGCCAGCGTATGCTGGAGAACCATCTTTCACAGGATCACGACTGGGCCAGCCGCAGGCTGGTGGTTATTGAACAGCAGGTGGCGTGGATTGCCGGGCAGTTACCTGCAGGCGCTCGCATTCTGGATCTTGGCTGCGGGCCGGGCTTTTACACCCGCCAGTTGGCTGAGCGCGGCTTTTGCTGTACGGGCGTGGATTTTTCTCCGGCCTCGATCGCCTGGGCCCGCCGGCAGGCGCAGACCGCCGAGCTGAATATTGATTATCAGCAGCAGGATGTACGCACCTACGAGCCGGGAGAACAGTTTGATTTCATCATGATGACCTTTGGTGAACTGAACGTGTTCAGCGCGGCAGATGCACGCTCGCTGATTAACCGCTGTGCGCAGTGGCTGGCCCCGGGGGGAAAACTGCTTATCGAGGTTCATACTTATGATGAAGTTAAACGTCAGGGAATGGCGAAACCCGGTTGGCAGCGCTGTCCGCAGGGGCTGTTTCTTGCCACGCCGCATCTGCTGCTGACGGAGCACGCCTGGGAGCCGGTAGCGCAAACCAGCTCAACGCTGTTTATGGCAATTGAAGAGAACGGCAACGTGACGCGCTTCGGCAGCCAAATGACGGCCTGGCAGGATGAAGAGTACCTCGACCTGCTGCGCACGGCAGGTTTTACCACGATTATCCGCCCGGATAGGGCGGAATGGCCGGCCAGCGAGACCTTTGAAGGCAAGCTATATGTGCTGCTGGCGGAAAAAAATGAACCCAATTCTCTTACTTCAAATTCAATAAAAGGAATTCCAACATTGGATATCCCACGTATTTTTACCATTAGTGAAAGCGCTCACCGCATCCATAATCCATTTACACCGGAAAAATATGCCACGCTGGGCCGCGTGTTACGTATGAAACCAGGAACCCGGATACTCGACCTCGGCAGCGGTTCGGGAGAAATGCTTTGTACATGGGCTCGGGACCACGGTATTAGCGGTATCGGTGTCGATATGAGCGTGCTATTTAGCCAGCAGGCTAAACAGCGGGCGCAAGAACTTGGCGTTGCCGACAGCGTTGATTTTATCCATCAGGATGCTGCCGGTTATGTCGCCGATGAAAAATGCGATATCGCAGCCTGCGTGGGTGCCACCTGGATTGGCGGCGGCGTGGCCGGGACTATTGAGCTGCTGAGTAAAAGCCTCAACCCTGGCGGCATGCTGCTGATCGGCGAGCCGTACTGGCGTCAGGTTCCGGCAACGGAAGAAATTGCACAAGCTTGTGGCGTCTCTTCGCTTTCGGACTTTCTCACTCTTTCCGAATTGGTTTCCTCTTTCGATAAGCTTGGCTACGACCTTGTGGAGATGGTGCTGGCCGATCAGGAGGGCTGGGATCGCTACGAAGCGGCTAAGTGGCTCACCCTGCGCCGCTGGTTAGAGGAACATCCGGACGATGACTTTGCGCCAGAAGCCCGGGCTGAGCTGACGATAGCGCCAAAACGCCATGTAACGTATACACGTGAATATTTTGGCTGGGGCGTGTTTGCTCTAATAGCACGATAGTTGAAAATACCCGGCATAGCTTAAGGGTTATGCCGGGTTCACATTGCTTAATTTTCCGGGTTTTCTCTAATAAACAAAGTAAGAACGAAGAAAATGGCGACAAAAGCGATAATCAAGTTGAAGCCTAACGAGACGCCATACATCTGGGAGACCTGGCCGATAAGCCAGCCTGCAAAGGCACCACCCATTCCCGAGGCGACGTAAATCAGTCCCATGGTCGAGCCGCTTTTATCGGTGAGTTTTGTTGCCACGGCGGAGGCTGTCGGGAACAGGACCGACATGGCAAAACCAAACACCATAAACAGATAGACAAATTGGCTGGCAAAGTAGCGGCTGGCAATGATGGCGAGCAGCGAGAACAGCGAGAACAGGATTAAGGTTTTGCGGTCGCCCAGCTTGAGGTTGATAAACCCGCCAATAAAGCGACCGATGGTGAACAGCATGGCAAAGCTGGATATGACGTAAGCCGCTGTGACCATTTTGTCTTCAGCAGAAGCGCCAACAACGTCAAGCGAGCTGTAAAATATCGGGAAAAAGTTCAGGAACGCCGCTTCGGCAGCGACGTAGAACAGGATAAAACCAATCACCAGCAGCAGGCGTCCCTGGCTAAGAATATGGATAAAATCAGAGAGCTGCATGTCCATACCCTGTGCTTTTTCCAGCTTCAGGCTGCTGAGCACCAGAATGATGATGGCGACAATAATGGCAATCCCGACGTAGAACAGTCGCCATGAGACGTGATGGGAGAAAAGCTGCTGTAAAATCAGCGGAGTGGCAATCATTCCCACGCCGAACATGGCGTTAGAGACGTTGAACATCATGCCAGCTTTTTCTTTATAGAAGGTTGGGATGACGGTAATGATTGAGACCAGCATCGAGCCGATGCCCAGGCCAACAATCAGATAGAAGCCGAAAAACAGCAGCACGCTGAACGCCAGGCTGGTACCGACCAGACCGACGGCCATCATCAGCGAGCCGATCAGCATCATGATCTTCAGCCCTTTCTTATCGGTAAAGTAGCCGGTAAGCAGGCTGGCAACCAGAAAGCCTATCTGGAAGAACATAATCAGCGTGCCTATCTGCCCCATGTTCAGATTGATGTCGTGCTGGACCTGCTCAAGTATCAGACCTTTTGTGTTCTGTATGCCGCCAAGAAGAAACATGGTGACAAACAGCAGGAAAAATACTTTCCATTTTTGTTGGTTAGCCATTGTTGATTCCCCTGTGTTAGCTAGTGGGCTGCTGATAATGGTTGCCTGCGGCGTCGAAAAGCGACTGTTCCGCCCAGCCATAGCAGTAATAAAGCAGATCGTCGCAGTCGCTTTGCTCTGCGGCATGAATGGCCTCCAGTAGTGCCTCTGGAGGCAAATTCCACATCTGGATCCCGCTGTAAATAAAGGTCCCTGGTTGTGATTTTTCGCGAACAAGGTTGTTTTGCTGCTTCACAAATTCAATCGGGAAACCCTCCGCTTTGAACTGTTGATAGCTGATGTCGTAGGGCAGATTGAACAGGCGCATAAAGGCGCGGAAGGCGCTTTCACGCTGGGTATCATCTTTGGCGAAATATTCAATCAGCCCCTGAACGTCCGCGCCGCCGCCGAGCTTATGGTAAGGGAAGTGCTTTAGCGCTTTGGAAGAGCGGGTCAGCGCCTGATAATCCTGACCTAAAATCCAGGCGTAGGCTGGTGGCCAGAGATCGAGCCACAGTTCGCTACGCCCGGCGTCCCTGTCGCTAATCCCGGACAGCAGGTTCTGTACAAAGCGGGAGACGCTATGCTGGCGGAACGCCATCCAGCGTTGCAGGAGTGGGTCATTTAATAACGCATCGACGGTGGCATCGTACTGGCTGGACTTCATTTGAGCCACCAGGTTTTCCAGGCGTGCGCGTACCGCATCAACGTTGATGCCGATTCGGGTCATTTCGCTTTGACAGTGCGGGCAGAAGCAGGTGAATAATCCTCTGGGACTGACATTTTTACCTGCCCAGTCGGGATAGCGGATGCGGTCAATCAGGAATGTTGAATAACCATACTGAGCTTTAATAGCGCTGAAAGTGGCAATCCAGAGTTCAATAACGTCCGGGCCGTTAGGGCACAGCCAGTGCTCAACCGGGTTGCTGCGAAAATCAATCACCTGATTGTTTTCAATCTGTCCGGCAAAATCGCCATTGAGAATGTTAACCCAGGGGATCACCTTATAAGGACCGTTATCGGTCGCCTGCTTCAGATCCTGCATAGGATCGGATCCCGCAAGAATCGTGGGATCGACGCGCTGGTTCAGGCGCTGCGATGGCATGTCGAGTTTGGCATGCAGCGTGGCGGTACCTTGCACAAATTCATGCTTAGGGTTGTGCGGCAGGCGGCCTGTAGGATAGGGGTTGCGTTCAAAGATGGTATTGACCTCAACAAAGAGGCTATCGACGCCGTTCATTTTGTTAATGCGGTCAAGTATCGAGTCGACGCCTTCATCAAGAATATCGTGTGGGTGTAGATGGATCCCGGCCATTGGCTGCTCCTTTTTGTTCTGACGGCTGGTTTGTATTTATATAAGTTGTGTGTCGGGCATAAATTGAATCGATGGGTAGACCGCATGGAGCGCCAGCATAGCCATGCCATATAACGGCGCTTTTTCTTTTAATTCGGAAAGTTCGACGGATACCCGGGTGTTGGCAAACAGATGCCTGTCGAGATTGGCCTGTACTCTTGGCATAAAGAGTTCAGCGGATTGAGAGACGCCACCCGTAAGAATGACCTTCTCGAGGTTAGCAATTGTCACCATATTGAGAATGCCGATGGTTAAGTAATCCGCCAACTCCTCCAATAACATGGTGGGTAGCGTTTCACCTTTGGTGGCGGCGGTGAGTATTTCATGGGCGTTCATGTTTTTGCCGCTAAGTGCGGACATTCTCTCTTTGAGCCCGGAACCGGAGCAGTAATTTTCGAAGCAGCCTTTATTTTTCCAGTTCTGATTAAGGTGGTTGCGTTCAAACAACATATATCCGATTTCACCGGCGGCATTATTGATTCCCCGGATTATCTTTCCATCCATCAGCAGCGCCGATCCCAGCCCGGTGCCAATACCAATAAGCGCGGCGCTATGGACGTGCCGACATTTTCCTTTCCACATTTCGCCAATCAGCGCTGCCCGGATATCGTTTTCCAGTACGACCCTGATATTCAGGCGCGCGTTTAATTCATCGGCCAGCGGAATGTTGTCCCATTCAGGCAGGTTAGGGGAACCTTCAAGCACCGTTCCACTGCGGTAGTCAACAATCCCCGGCGTTGCGACGCCAATGACCTTCAGCTTCTCACGCGGAATATGATGCTGTTCGATAAATGCCTGGATACTGGCGCTAAACAGGTCGAGAAATTCCCGACGAGTGGTGACGTCATAGGTCGATTCCTGATGCTGAGCGAGCAGTTCTGCATTGAGATTAAAGAGCGAAAAGGTGATTTTGGTTCCGCCTAAATCAATGCCGATGCCGAGCCCATGGTTGGGATCAAAGTTAACCAGGATGCCTTTACGCCCCAGGCCGCCGTCTTCGCTGACTCCACTTTCATAGATGATTTTTTCTTCCAGCAGGTCACTCACGATTTCAGAAATCGTTGCTTTAGTAATACCGGTAGCCTTGGCTATCTGGGCGCGAGAAAGGGGAGAGTTCTCGCGGATAACGTTGAGGACCACGGATGCGTTCATCTGCCTTAAGGTGTTGGGAACATTCAGCTTCAAAGTGTCATTCCTTTAGTTTGTAAACTAAACTAATTGATCGATAAAATGCTTTTTAAACTCGTTTTATTTACACTACCGCCTTTTTAACTGGCTTATAAAGCGTTATTTTTGATCATATAGTTTGTTTTGTATATTTTATGGAGGGAATCACAAAATGGGGTTGTTGAGATGGTTGCTGAGAGGATGCGGAGGCGGCCAGACAAGTGACCGACTGAAGCTTTAGTCACCAAACGCCTGGTCCATTGTAAGGCGGTAAGGATATCGACGTTGGCTTGTTAAATCGGAGGAACCATGCGTCGATTAAACCTAAATAACCTGAGATCTGGTTAAGCCGTCATCAATGTTGCCATGTCTGAAGGGGCATTTTGATTGATTACTTATTCTCTTTGAAGCATGAAGCTATCAAACTGCACATCATATTCAGCATAAAAGCGTGCAGACTCTGGTAACGTGTGCCGCTGGGGACAACCTCAAGATACAGGCCAGCACCATCGACCTGTCATGCATTAAGCTTCATTGGAGGAATCTCCTTTGACCGAACACAGAATGCCCCCACTTATGCCCCCAACTGTAACTTGATTCCGGTTGAGTCCAGTTGATAACAGGAGATAAGATACGGGCTTGAAGCCGCAGTATACGGGCTTTAAGTTGATTTCGGTAGACTTGGGGAGAGTTTGAAATGGTGCGATAATAGGAACAATACCTATTCGATATTTCATTGATTAGTAGTGTAAATTACCTGTTTCATCTTTGGTGATACCCCCAAAGATACCCCCAATGAATTTTGTGTCCTGCTTAGGCGGGTATTTTTTAACCAACTTAATGCTTCATCCTGAACGCTTCGGCTATCATCCCGATCTTATGCATATGGTTATTGTTGCGTGCCATTTTATGCGCTTCGGGTTTCAGGATGATAATCAGCAAGTAGGCATCGGGATCCATCGCACCTTGGCAGTATACCAAATGGGCCTGATCGCTGGTTCGTTTGAACTGACGTAAGAACTTAGGGAAAGGGGCATCTGCATCGGCAAGATGAATGTGGGCCACCAGCTCTTCTTTTACCAAGGGATAGGTGCGGTCATCATCATATTTACCTTCACGTAATTATTAATTAGCAAAAATAAAAAAGTGGTCAATAACAAAAAGACTTATTATTGCATCTAATAAATGGTTCTGTTTATATAAATCACATTCTAAATCGTTATTCATGGATAAATAACAAATTGGCTACCGCACCCTCTGGGGCTTACTCAACAGCTCACCGACCTAAAAACGAGTTTTAGGCCGGTTCACCGTTCTGACGTGAAAAACATGATTAGGACTTGGATTTATTTAAAACGCTTTCGATATAGGCTTGGCCTTGTGCTCTGTAGGCATCAACATCACTTTCATGAAGATTCGGGATATCAAGCAGAATTCCAAAGACCAGATCCTTATCTACATAACCAATATCACATCCTAAGACTTTGGCAACCTCTGCACCGAAAATAATTTTCTGACGGGTATTTTCTTTTTTCGTTTGTTGTTTCTTTTTAGCTTCCAAGAAGTATAGGCGTTCCTGCGCTGAAGCAATTTGCTGTTTGATCGTTTTTGTTGTCATTGTTTATCTCCCCAATGTTTTGTCTTGTTGGAATAAGGGATGTCAGCATAATCACAGCCATTTCCAATTTGTTTCTTGATTGATTTAATTTTCATCTTAAACTGTTGTTCAATCTGGCGCTGCTTTGCTTGTTCCCTAATATTTATTACTATCTTTTCTGCTTCTAAATAAGCTTGTTCTGTATCGGTATAGATCCCATCATCAAGAAGTCTTTTTGCTTCCCAATCAATGGCTTCATCATTGTTTTTATACATTGAACCTCCTTGCATGTGTTGTTCATTATCCTTTACCATATTTTGGATAATTATCAATATCACAAGGCATTTTTAGTTAATAAAACTCAAACCAATCAATCTTAAATGCTTTCCAAATATCATAGAATTTATTGTCGTTAAAATTAATGCTGTTTCATCCGACTCATCGCGTTTCATATAGTTCTTCTTTTATTTCACTCCTGTTATCATCCATTTTATTTTTTAAGTTGTAAAATTAGCAGTCGATATTTCATTAGTTTATGTTTTTTCAATTTAAACATTACTGCTGTGTGCCTGAATAGGATAATCATTCAATATTAAAATATAAGTATAGATATGATATATGGTTGAATTAACTATTAGTCATAGAGAATACTTTGGTAGCAAGATATTAGCGAGAGGGCGACTCTAGCTTTTTCCGGTGTAGATGAAGTAGTTCAATAAGGAGATCGACTGGGCCCCATATAGGTGATTACACAGCATGTGATGCTAGTGGGTATGCTGCGGCTGTTGAATATAAACTGAGGCTAGAGTAACTATTACTTTTTATCCTGTGGGTCGAACCCCAAGACAATCCCCATGTGTCTAACTTTATAAGGCAATCCTGAACGCGCATGTGTATGCTGCGAGTAGAAACTTAATCCCTGTCTATTCTCACACTCAGAAGATGAATAACCATTAAGTCCGGCACCATTGAGGCGATTGCTCCATTCAGAAATAACGGCAGCAGCATTATTGTTCCTAATATAAATTAACATTCCACCATTACAGTTATTATTAGTACCTGATGAATAGCGAGTACATAACTGATTAAACCCTTGCATTAAATAGTCATAACCAGAATGAATTTTAGCTTCTCCTAACCACATATAATCCCTATATCTGATCACAACATCAGAGTGTCCACCGACCATTTCATCATGGCTAGCATGATAGCCCTTAGCTCTGAAATGGTGAATGACATCTGTTGTTAAACGGTCTTCTCCATCATTCTGTCTAACTCTCGGATCCTCTTCCATGAATTCTATGCATTCGGTCATATCTTTATAAAAAAGACATAAAAACTCATCATAAGAAGAGCACAATAATTGCCCCAAGAAATGTTGTGTATTCCTATCAACAAGAGCGATAGCTTTTAACTGAGCAATTGTAATATTTTCATCTAATTGCATTCCACTTCCCACCCTAATTTTGAAAGTGAGAAGTACATAAATATTTTTGATTCAAAATCTTTAACTAATTCACCAGTTTCTGGATGATAATACTTATTATCTAATTGAGTTTGTCGGAAATCGTCAATGCTAACCTGTTCTATGAAATCATCTTCTATAAACTCGAAACAAATATTAATAATGGGTAATGAATCACCAGAAAAATAGCGAGCAACATTTATAACCAAGCTATCATCATGAGTATCAATTACTTTTTTGAAATTGAAAAAAGCAATATGTTTGAGATTATCTTTTGATGACGTACATATATACTCAATCACAGAATGGCAGGCGCGACAAACTTCAGGATCTGACCTGAAGTCTGTATCTATCATCTCAACGATCTGCGCCCTAGTTAACATTATTACAAGACCTTTGAAATCAATAAATTGAAATCATCCTCAGTAATACACCCTTCCAGTGTAGCACAATCGACTTTAGGATTCGAGCGAGCAGCCAGTGAAACACCACCGTCGATTGTAAGTTTCAGACAACTACCACACTCCCCATCCCATTGTTTAGTAATACAAAAATTATTAGTATCACCATCAATAGCATCTAACCCAGCCTGATGGAATTGCTCATCTCTGAGGTCATCTTCGCGTTTTCTCATCTTTTCGGTTTTGACAGAACCTGTTGCTGTGGCATGTTCAAGATTATGAATTCTACCATCGCCGCTATCATACAACTCATCAATTTTAGAGTGAATATTTATACTTTCCATTGGGATAGAAACACTATTCATATCTCGATATCCATCCATCAGCATATGACGATAACGACGAGCAGCACTATCCATTTCATCTTTTAAAATATTACGACTATGGTCTATCTGAAATTGTATTATTCCAGTGTTTTTATCTAATTGAACACAATCGAAAGATTGCGCTCTGCCAGATTTAATTCCTATGATTTCTTCAAAACCACTAAACTGGCTTCCTTCATCACTCGACAAATCAATTTCAGAAATATCAATTATTACTCTTTCTTTATATGCTCTCGGATATGTAAATATGATTCGTAACATATCATCAGTTTCATCAAGGTAAACTGGGCAAGGATTTGTCAGAGGAACTGACTGCAACTCATCGTAACCAATTGGCAGTGGATAACTATTCCTATAAAGAGATAGATTCGTATGAGTTGATGAATGAAATATCTCTTTTATTACACTACATACATTAATGATATTAACAGAAAGGTCATTATGCTCATCTTCAGATATCTGACTAAAATATACCGTCCTTTGTCCAAAAAAAAGCTGAGATAAATATAATTCTTTTACCGAATTGTTAATATCTTCACTGCTAATTTCGGAGTAATGTTCTAATAATGGCTCCCATCCTCTTGCTGATGAAAGATTGCTGAATTTCAAGCCATGTTGAACAACCCTGAAAGATACGCCCTTTTCTCTCATCAACGATAAATAGCCCAACGCATTCATAATAAATATCTCTTCCAAAATTAAACTAATACATATTAAGCCCTGTCAGCTTTCTTCCCTACCCCCAGTTGCGCAAGCGCAGCGCTAACCGTATCAAGGATAGACCTATGCTCAGGCGTGGAGGCCCGATATTTTTCAACCAACGCACTCTCTTCGCTGGACAACTTAGCTACAGGGGTGCGGTTACCGGTCAAAACATACAAAACGTCAGCTCCCGCTGCCGCTATCCCAGCGAGATAGTCGCTGTCCGGCTTGCGCACCCCATTCTCATAGTTACTTTGTGCATTTTTCTTCACGCCCCCAAGCTGCCCAAAACCGTCTTGATCAAGGCCAAGTCGAATACGTTCTTCCTTCAAACGGATGCCAAATCTTTTCATTTGGATATAATTATCATTGATAATTCACTCAATCGAGGGAATTATAGATTGTGTGATGTCAATAACCACAATATACCACCATGAAAGCAAATGAGAACGCCTTACGCTCACGAACACCTAGCGGGGTGATGTCGAACAAACCCGTGGCTATGTGCCTGCTCCCCGCTGAAATCGTGGAAATATAAGTATTAACACTGGATCAGAACCGTTTGATGTCCAGCATGGCAAGGAACATTTTTTTGAACACCATCACACTATTTTGTCTTGTCAGTCAGTTAACGAAAAGTGGCAGTGCTCCAGTTAGTTGAATGTGGCAAAAGAGATCTGACATGACCTCATAATCTTCACTTTCATTATTACTCATAGCTATAGCAAGTTGTGAAATATTGTCATCAGTATCCAAAATTTTTTCTACCTATGATTAAATCAACTTTCATATTATCCATCTTTTTCCTTATTTAAATGCATGTGTAATGTATTTTCTTATTTTTTCAAATAACAGTGTTTCGTGGTCGTTAAAAAACCACATTACTTAAAACAGGTCAAACCCAAAAAAGCTAACGGTAATAAAATGAATCGAAAAATTAAATTTAAAAATACAGTATGCAAAATCATCCTATACTTAAAACTGCGTTCTCTCCGCGTTACTTCTTTTTGTTCATTAGTGCTTTTATTTCCACCTGCTAATTTTCATTTATGATTTCACACTTTAACCTGTGAATTGTGCAACAGGGAAAACGCCCGGCTATAAAACTATTTTTTTAGTGCTTTCACGTCTTACGGCGGGATAAACTAATAATCTTATTGTCCTTCGGAGAACATCCAAAGCCCCTCTGTTTAATATAGCGGAATACTTCGCCATTTCATCTAGATTGCGCCGCTTAATTCGGCGTTTTGTTTTACAGGCATTCATATATTTCGTATTAATTAAGTAAGGGTTTTACATTGTTAGAAAAAACAATGCCCACTTATACACTCACTTCGTGAGCGTGTGGGCCCTACCGGGGGTTGCCTGCCGCAGGCTAAAAGAAAAACCAAGGTCAACACAAAAGTTTTTCTGACGAAAAACTAACAGCAGCATGGTTATATTGAGGTATGTATTTTATGGCGATTTTTCATCTTGAGTTTAAAATTGTGAAACGTTCTGGGGGCATGTCTTCCTGTAGGAAGGCTGCTTATCATGCGCGTTGCAGAATAACAGATGATCGCACTGGCAATACCTATGATTTCAGCCATCGTGCTGATTTATTCCATCATCAGATATTAGCCCCTGTTTCAGCACCTGCTCATATTATCGAAAGCTCAACAGCACTATGGAATGAAGTTGAGAGAGTTGAACGTCAGAAAGACGGTCAAACAGCCCGTTATTTTGATGTAGCTATTCCCTGTGAACTGAGCAATCAAGACAAGATAAAACTGGTTGTTGAATACTGCCAAAAAAATTTCGTTGATAAGGGAATGATTGCTGATATTGCTTTTCATGATCTCAATGGTGAAAATCCCCATGTGCATGTGATGTTGACATTAAAACCGATCACCGCTGATGGCTTCGGCAAAAAAGAAAGAAGCTGGAATGACAAGAAAAACGTAATCCTTTGGCGTGAATCATGGTCTGTGATTGCCAATCGCTATCTTGCCGCTGCTGGCAGTAATGAACGTATTGATCATCGCTCTATTGATGCTCAACACGCCGAAGCACTCGAAAACGCCACTATTACCTTGGATGTTGAAGAAAAAGCGCTATGGCTTGCCAAAGCTACGTTAACCAGCCGTCCACCAATGCAGCGTGTTCATCGTGCCAAGTGGAACAGTAAGAGTGTTCAGGAAAAGCGTGCTGCTGAACAGGCTGTTCGTGATGAGATGAAACAAGAAGCTCAGGCCACATACAACACCTTCAAAGATTTAGATCTGCAGATCGTTGTTGACCTTAGAAGCTTCACCGTATCAGAAATGCCTGAGCCTGTTGAAATCGTATTGCCTGAAACAGGTTCGCAGTCGTCATCATCCGAAGAGCAACAGCCTGTTCTGGTTGCCCCTACACCTCATACACGCACTACACTGAAAACCCCATCCTCTACAACTGCCAGAGCGGTTAAACGCGCTCCTGTTAAAAGTAAGAGAAAGCAGGTTAAACCTCGTCAAGATGGTTTGTTCAAGCGTTTCACCCTACTGGTGGTTGAATATATAAGGGAGAAATTCGTCTGGGCCAAGAAGAAACCAGCCCCGGTTTCTGTTGAAGCTGATCATGATAAGCGCATTGCTGAAAAATATGTGTTTGATGAGGTACAAGGCATCTATGTACCACGCGCTGAGCATGAGAGACGTGCTAGATTTAACAGTGACACTTATAGTCCAACACCAGATGAGATCAGGCGTTTTCCAAGTCGCGCAACCAAAGACGAAGTCCCCGACGCAGATTTTAACCACACACCAACTCTTCGTACGGACAATAAAAATGCCTTACCAAAGCTAAAACCATCTCGATTTGATAGAGGCTGATTCAAATTATTTTTCGAACATGATTTTGGATTACATTGACTTTTTATCATAAACACACGTATATTTTTATAAAATACACGGATTAATAATCCATATCACAATGTTTATACATCGACAATAATTAACAATCAGGAAAGCATGACAATGGGAAAAAGTCTATATCCAAAAACATTCCTTCACTTTACAAAAAGAATACATGCATTAGAGTCAATACTTATTGATGGCTTCTTCAAACCATCTTATGCGAGAGAACGCATATACGGCAGAAAGGGATTAATTCGATACTTTGGAATACCAACGGTGTCATTCTGTAATATAAGACTCTCTCTGCTATCAGAACATACTAAAAAATATGGTTGCTATGGTATCGGTCTAACGCAGGAGTGGGCAGCGAAAAACAATCTAAATCCAGTCCTATATATGAGTAAAAACTCCGATACTTTCGAATTATTGGATGAACAATTAAGAATCATAATAAAAGGAATTGATAAAAATGAACAAACTGTTGAAACCTTCACTAAAATGAAGAACTACATCTCGCTTGTAAATATATTACGTTATATGAAAAACCATACCGGCCCATTAAGAAGAAATAACAAAAAGACCGTTGAGTATTGTTTTGCAGATGAAATGGAATGGCGCTACGTCCCTTCAATAAATGAAAAAGGAATTATCCCAATAGCTCTTCTGAAAAACATAAGAGATTCAATATCTAAGCAAGAATACAATGATAAAGTAGAACATATTCATCTCGAATTTGGAATCGATGACATACGATACATTATTTTGAAAGATAAAAATCAATTAAATCCTTTTATCAAAAGGTTAAGAAAAAGAGAATATTTAATAAATGATGAATTCGTAAGTAAAATATTTTTTTCGAACCACATAAGCGAGGATTTATGAACGATTGAATCACTTGCGGTGTGTTTTTAACGGGACAATGAAAGCACACCGCAATGAATACATAAAAACCGAAAAAAAACAGAATTGAATGATCAATTATCAGTATATCTTTTTTCAATACTATCTCTATAGCGCTGTTGCTCAACAATACTCAGATTAGGATCAGACAGCACACTCCGCCCCTTCACAGCAATATCGTAATCAATTTGAGATTGTGTTTCATATTCTTTAGTAGGTTTAAAATAATCGGATTGTGGTGCAGATGACGACGTAGAAGAACCGGAGTATGTTTTACTTCCAGCACAACCTAGATAAGCCAGCAGGCAGGCAAACAAGAAGAAAAATGTCCACACCACATTGAATCCGTTAAGCGTATATTCACTATCATTCCCAACTGAAAACACGCCGTGAAATCTGATCGCGTAGACAATCAAGAATGATGAAAGGATAACCGCACGGCTTTTACCTACGGTTAAATGCTTACGCAGAAATTTTACCGTTGGCACCAGCATGACCACAAATAGTCCAACGGTGGCAAACACAAGCCATACAGGGAACAACCCGTATTTTTGCGTAGTATTTTGCGATAACGTCATCAGCGACAGCACCAAGAAAGTGTTAAGCAGGTAAAGTCTGACCGCCATCGAAACCTTCACCTGTTTTTGTCTATTCCCGAGAAACAGCACAGGTGCCAATGATGGTATGTTCATCAGCAGACCAATGATAAGCACCCCATAGATAGAGTTCATAGCATTTTTTCCTGTAATTACCGAGCGACCCAGCCGTTATTGGTCTTGACCAGAACAATTTTGGCTTCTTCTGGTTCAGCCATCCCTTTCACACCAGAGAACGCATTTTTATCAACCCAGCCCGGAACGCCGTCGAGTTTCCATCTATAGGTCACTTGCGTAATTTTAGCGCCAGCACCATCACTCGGTTCAGTCCAGCTTGTGATCTCAGCAACAATACGATGACCCACGCAGGCACCTTCCTCACGGTTCCAAAAATCAACCTCTTGTCCTTTGTCGGTGACTTCCAGAACATCAACGCTACTAAAGCCGTTAGACTGTTGTGAAACAGTGAGCAGCCCCTGCTCAACAAGACCTTTCAGGATTTCATCGCTGGCATTGTATCCAACAGAACGATAGCCATGATTAACCTTTACTGGAAAACCTTTGTTGAAAGCAAAGTCATTGTTTTGAAGTGAGTAGCACACCTTTGATTTTGAAATTTTCGCGTTAATCGCCTTCTCAAAGTCGCCTTTCTCCCCACATCCCGCCAGAACAAGAGCTGTGCCAGCAACAAGTAAAATCTTCTTCATCTTCCTATCCATCCTGATAATCAAAAATGCTGTTATGTAGAGGTTATCTGCAGCGCATCTGTAGTCGTTAAGGCTTGTTCTTACTGGCATAACGCAACAAAACCACCTGATTAACCAATTGATAGGATTAAATTATTTTTGTGGGCCGTCATATCGTTTGTAACGATCAAAATCAAAATAATGATAGTTAAAATCTATCATTAAATACATATCGATCGATTAAAACAATTAAAACACCGATCGATAAGGAATGATTAATCGATTACAACTATCAATGCCAATTTATCGATCTGCAATACCGATCATTTTCTTGCTAGATGAATCTTTACTGGATAAAGTGAACAGAAGGATCACTGGACCGTTTGTGGGTTGGTTCATGGGTATAGAACGTCAAACCCAATGACCAACAGCCAGCACTGCCCTATGGACCTTTCTTGGCCTTTATTAATGCAATATCAGGGAAAACAATCATGAGGGATGCCGTTTGCTGATTATATAGAAAAACTAATAGGCTTCTGATAAGCGGCTTTCTTCACTATTGATTTACATGAGTCTTAATAGCCAGATGCGGGACAACGCTGGCTCCGGCTCCTTTACGCTTATTTTTTCGTTTACTGTTTATATGGAGTTAACATGAAAAAACTGTTTATCGCTGCGTTGGTGATCCTGCCTCTTACCGCTTGCACCACCTATGGCAACAAATCCCTTAAAGACGAATCCCAACAAACCGTAAAAACCAAAATCGTCAAAGGGAAAACGACCCAGCAAGATGTTATTAACGCATTCGGGCAACCACAAACGCGCGCGACCAATGATGGTCAGGAAATGTGGTCCTACTACAGCATGTCAGGTGAGAGTCAGATATCAAACTACATTCCCGGTCTGGCCCTGCTTAAGAACAGCAACACGGCTCACATGAACTCCCTTGAGATCTGGTTCAAGGGAAATGTTGTTGACCGATATAATTTCAGCCAAACGGCGAGTAAGGTTTCGCGTGGGTTACTTGATTGATTTTACTAGCATTTAAGTTAAACGATATGATTATTCAAAGCTAACTATGCGCTCAACAATTTTTTCGCCATTATCAATGCCTTCCATAATCTTGAGACAAGCAGCTTGATTGATGCAAATCATTAAGTTAGTGTATAAAACACTCTTTACGCGATAGAGGCGTATCTGCTTCATCTGGTGTATCACCGGAACTTGTTTATTGTGGTCATTTATGCCACGGCCTTCCCAAAAATCTTCGATTTTTACTCAGGCCGTGCCCTTCTAGGTAAAGAGCAGAACCCCGGTAAACCGGGGTTTTTTATAACATAAGCGGCTGCTCAATGGACGATATCAGAGACGATTTCATACTCTGCATCGATGCAGAAGAACTAAGGTTAGAAAACCTACCTAATTTTGTGTTCATTTGTGGCGGTGTACGTAACTCAGTTGATGTCGATAATCCCGGCTCGATGCGGGATGCTTTATTACGCCGCCTTGAGCACACTGATAGCAAGCTAAGTTCTCGTATACGTGAAGCAGAAGAGTTTCAAGATTGGCTTGAGCATTCAAAAATAGATAACTTAATTGATCTTGAAATTGTTCTAGCTGATTTAGCAAGTGCTGTAATTTTAATAGTCGAAGGATTAGGTGCGTATGCAGAACTTGGCGCATTTAGCATCATTGAATCAATATCAAAAAAATTAATCACTATTTTAAACACAAATACAATAATTGAAAAATCCTTCATAAATCTAGGTGTGATTAAGTATCTTGAAGATAATAAGCAAGTTATTTTAAGATACGAATGGAACGTGGAGTATATACCATCAGGAGATAGAAAAAAGGTCAACCTTCGCTTTTCTGACACTAATCAAGTAATTTATAACAAAGCTGATATTATATTAGATAAATTAAAACAAGAAATTGAACAAAAAACACAATCAACAGTAAAATTTGAAAAAGACCGAAAAGGTCATATCTGCCTAGTAATCGCTGATCTTATTTATATTTTTTCAGCATTGAAGGTTGGTGAGATTAAAATATATTTATCCGTTGGTTTCTCCATTGACCTTAGTGTTAAAAAGATAAAAGAATACCTTTATATTCTCGAGAGTCTAGAATTAATAATAAAGGTCAATTCTGGAGATATATTCTATGTCGCATCTCATGACAACTATGGTTTTATAAAATATAGATACAACAATAATAAAAAACAGGTATCATCCTTTGTAGATGCTGATGATGCTAAAACCAAAGTTATTCTCTTCTATAGAGAAGGTGATATTTCTAGAAACGATGCTTTGAATAGATAACAGGAGGAAGAAATGAGTTACATAGATGAGTTGTCTAAAACATTAAATTGTACCCCTAAGACCATAATTTCTGGCTATATTAAAGCGCCAAAAAAATACAAAGTTTTCTTTATAAAGAAAAAAAATGGTAAAGGCTTAAGGGAAATAGCACAACCATCGCCTGATGTTAAAAAGGTTCAACGTGCAATAGTAAATTCCTTACTTTCATTATTACCAGTGCATGAATGTGCCACTGCTTATATCGAAGAAAAATCAATTTTTGACAATGCGGAACCGCATAAAAAAAACGAATACATCCTTAAGATGGATTTTGAGAATTTCTTTTATTCTATTAAACCACAAGACCTTAATTATTTTATTTCAAAAAATGATATAAAACTTAACCAGTTTGAATATGAAGTTATTAGTCATTATCTTTTCCGAAGAAAAAAGGGAGAAAAAAAACTACGATTATGCATTGGTGCTCCTTCATCACCCATGATATCAAATATTGTCATGTATGATTTCGATGAAAAATTGTTCAACCACTGTAAGGAAAATGATGTTATTTATACGCGATATGCAGATGATTTATCTTTTTCATCTGACAGTTTTGATAAACTTAATGATGTAAGGAATTTTGTTATTAATTTAGTGTCTATTCAAAAAAAACCAGAGCTAATAATCAACACAAGTAAAACAAAGTTCATAGGTAAAGGAAGGTCTCGTCGCATAACAGGTGTTGTTATTTCGAATACTGGTGATCTAGGAGTAGGAAGGTTTTTACGAAAAAAAATAAGAGCATTATTTTATTTATATTCAAATAATAAAATCAATCATAAAGACATACCTTATCTATTGGGTATGCTGTCTCATATTAAAAGCATCGAACCAGATTATTATTACAGTTTGATAAAAATTAATGGCGAAGACAAACTAAAACAACTTGGTAAAGATTCCTTTTCTGTTTTACAAAAAAACAATGACTGATTATCTTTTAGTTAATTCTGGTCACTCGCCTTACCTTAGATGTTATCCCAATCTAATGGTTCTTCTGGTGGCACTAAGCTTATGTTTTCATAAGAGGTGCTTACTTTTATACTTTCGCACTTTGCGAATCCCTGCGACTTTTTAGCTTGTAATCTGGCGATTAATACATCGATATCTTCTTTGTTGTTTACATTTTCAATGACTGACTCAATAGACTTACGCTTATCCTCATTTTTAGTATAGTCTCCTCCGCTATCAATAATGCTTTCAACCTGTTCAATGCCAATTTCCTCTTTCTTTTTTCTGATCTCTGAAACAAAGCGAGCACGATCACCGTTGAAAACAATTGCAGGATTTATGAAATACCAGTTCTTTTCATTAGTTTTAGCAATAATGCGTTTCTCGATGAGTTCCTTTATCCCACGGTAAAAGATAGATTCAGATAAGACAAAATGATCTATCTTTTCCGCTAAAGACATTGCCTTTTTACAGCTCAGGTAGAAATGATCTTTACCTATCGCATCTTGATAAATACGTAAAAAAATAAAAAATACTTTGTATGCTGTTTTCGTGAGATCAAAGTAGGCTTTTATTTGTGATGTATAGAGCTTGATGAACTCTTCTTTATCAACCTCTTGTGTATGCACAATATTAGCAAAGTAGCTTCGACTGGCATCTTTTCTTTCGATAAGTTCAGTTCCCCTTGAAACAGTCAGATTTTTCTTTCTTGTCTCAATATTTAGTTCTGTTTCAAAGCAAAAAGGATTTAAGCCTAACTCCAAGTCAACTTCCATTTTTTTAATCATATTATCACCTCTTATTATTTTATTTATATTAAAGTAAATACCATGCACGAAATAGATATCAAGTTTTTTGCATGTTTTTTTGCAAAAATATTTTATAAATCGCAAGTTTTCCAGTGACGATGATTTAAATCACTGTCATTTTTTAGCGTAAAAATGATATAAGAACTGACTACAGAGTCAGGAAAACTTACTGTGCAGTCTGTGATGCTGACCATAGAGTCAGTAATACTAACCGTATAGTCAGCCGTTGTTTTCCACCACAAGCCTTATTCCCCAAGGGATACAGGCCGTTTTTGTCTTAAATTAATTTTGCAAGAAGTAAGAGATAATACTTAAGAGGATTAAAAGAAACCGGGCGATTTTTATGATCGCCATACAGGGTTTCTAATAATTTATTGCTAATTATTCCTTTCTATTTAACTAAAATTTTTTTTTTGAAAATCCCCACCATCTATGAGCTAACGCTCATGTGCTGACGCACGGCTACGCCCTAATGCTGATATACAAATATTTTTCCTATTGGATCAAAACCATTTATCAAAGCAGCACTTGGTGATTGTCGCCAACAATCACTTTGCTGGACAGGGCTTGCCCCTATTAATGATGGATTTATTCATTAATGATCGTGGCGATAGCCGCTAATAACAAAATGTAAAATTTAAATATTAATAGCCACCAAACTTCCGCAAACACCAACTTTACTAATTTTTCGATAGAACTTAATGAGTATATTTCTTGTAGACTGGCTACTGCCAGTTACATAGTTCCTGTGGTGAAATACCATCTCGCGCCATCAACTTGAGGAGCCTCTTCATCCTCAGCTTACGCACCTTCTTTTCACCAATCTCCTGATAATACTCCTCACGCCGCTCCTCTACCACTTTTCGGAACTTCTTCAAAAGCTGATTCAGTGTTTTGATATCAGTAGTAGCGGCTTCAGCTTGGATTTTTTTATACATAAACATAACATGGAACTCATCAATCATCAGTTTTCTCCTATTGTCATAAGTGTTTTTATCTGCCCCTTACGGGGCGAATATATCTTCAAAGGAAACTATAAAGATTTATGAACAAATAAATACGAATGCCTTACTAACAGATTAGCGATAACCTTAAGATCAACCTCGTCAATATTCACATTATTTCCTTCTCTCTGTGTTAAACTCTCAAAGTTATTTTTAATATGCATTATCACGCACATGATAGTTGCACTCTTAAAATCATGATCACTAATATACTCTCTTATATCTCCATCGTGATCATTTTGTAAACTGATCCAACTTGCCTCAAACGATCTTTTAGCAAGATCAAGAAACAGTTTTGTAGATTTGTTTTTAACTTTATTATTTTTAGACATAATTAACCCTCATTTTTATATGGTTATTTAATATTTGGTTTATTTTCAGCCCCAAGAAGGGGCCAAATAGATTTACATATAGGCTAACACTAATGCTTTGGTATGCAGCGTCATTACCTCCATTCTCACCCCTTCGAAATCGATAAGATAGAGTTTATTTTTTGCCACACCCTTTTTAGCTCGTTCGATTACTTGGTCATAGACTGTTTCCATATGATGATTATCAGTAAGTAAGTTAAATGCCTCTTTGGGCCCTTTTTTGACTATATCCCAATAGATACGGTAATACTCTTTCATTGCTGATAGTAGAAACATCTCAGTAGCGATCCTATCAAAACCATTATTTTTCTTATTCATTTATTTTTCCTTTTCTTTGTTTATAGTGTAAAATACCCTGCATTATTAATGCATAAAATATTTTAGTTTTTATTTTATAATATTGTAAAAAACACAGCGTTTAACGTTTTACATAAAACCTCCTCATCGTATTAATAGTGTATTGTTCATTAATCAGCGTGTTTACGTGAAAACTGAATAATGTTTTCAATCCATTCATCTATTTCACTTTCAACAAAAGCTCTGGCTCTTATGCCAATCTTTATCGGTTCCGGGAATACGCCCCTGCTAATAAGTCGATAAATCCAAGCTTTGCTATATCCTGTTTTATTCATCACTTCCGGCAGGCGAATAAGTCTTCTTGTTGTCATATATTTCTCCGTTGTTGTTTTGATGAATGTAGTATCTGCAGATCGCTTATGACGTTCAAGCCTCGGAAAATCAGAATTGAACCTGAATTGAGTGTTTTTCATACAAAAACAGATGAAATGGCGGGAGAGCTGTCACTGGGCGGGGTGTAGAGCGATTTAGCAATAAGTGCTATTTATTTTCCTGTTTTAAGGTATTTTATAATTTTCATATTAATCAATTGGTTAATCGATATCAGTTTAAATTCTGACTTAATTCTTATCTGCTTTAGTCAAGAAAAAGGGCTATGCCCGTTAAGACATAGCCCTTCTTTCATCAGCAGTTATCCTTACCCACGCCGATTAAACACTCCCTGCACCACATTACTTCCGTTCTCAAGGCTTACCATGTAGTCGGCATACCATTGCAGCATCTCACGTCTGCCATCAAGATATTGCGCATGGTTGTAGGTGCCACGGATAGCATTCTTATCAACATGCGCCAGTTGGGTTTCAATCCATGCAGTATTGTAGCCCTGTTCATGAAGAACGGTGCTCATGGTATGACGGAAGGCATGACCCGTAACCCGGCCTGTATAGCCAATTCGCTTAAATATCTGATTGATACTGGCTTCGCTCATGGTCTTACTTGGGTCATTGCGTCCCGGAAACAGTAAAGGAAATTGCCCCGTCATTGCTCTGATCTGTTCGATAATGGCTAACGCTTGGGTAGATAGCGGGATGATATGAGGGCGGCGCATTTTCATGCGTTCAGCAGAAATTTCCCATAGCGCTTTCTTGGTATCGATTTCAGACCATAACGCACCGCGCAATTCACCTGTTCTCAGGCCAGTAATGATCAGCAATCTCGCTGCCAACACCATCAATTCACTGCCAGAATAGCCAGCAAGGGCTTTAAAGAAAGCAGGAAGCTCTTCAGTGGTGAGGAACGGGTAATGTGTAGACTCATGCCCTTGCATGGCACTGGTGAGATCTGGCGCGGGATTATACTCGGCTCTGCCTGTCACGATGGCATAGCGAAACACTTCGCCGCAGCGTTGACGCACTTTCTTGGCTTTCTCGGTCGCGCCTCGGTCTTCCATCTTTTTCAGCACGTTTAGCAATTCCAGCGGCTTAATGTCTGCAACAGGCCGTTGACCAATGAATGGGAAAACGTCTTTGTTAAAAGCTTCAAGAATGTCAGAGGCATATCCCGCAGACCATTTCTTCACTTTCATGCTGTGCCATTCGAGTGCAATTTGCTGAAAGGTGTTTTTGACCTGCGCTTCACGCTCAACTTTTTGTTCTTTTTTCACCTCTAAAGGATCGATACCCCCAGCGATACCCTTTCGAGCTTCATCACGTTTCGCTCTGGCATCAGCCAAGGACACATCGGGATATACCCCCAGCGCCAATAACTTTTCCTTTCCATCGATACGATACTTTAAACGCCAGTAGCGTGACCCGTTGGTTTTAACCAATAAGTAAAGGCCACCGCCATCAGCCATCTTGTAGGGTTTCTCTTTGGGCTTGGCAGTCTCGACCTGTCTGGCATTGAGCTTCATATGGGGGTATCTCCTTTAGACCGAACAGCGAATACCCCCATTGATACCCCCAACTCACCGTAGATTTTTGTGAACGTAAGTAGACGAGCAGAGACAATAAGGGCAGTGAAACCGCGTATTATAAGGGTTTAAAGGGTGTTTGAGTAGACTTGGGGAGACGTTAAAATAGGTAGGATGGTGCCGATAATAGGAGTCGAACCTACGACCTTCGCATTACGAATGCGCTGCTCTACCAACTGAGCTATATCGGCCCTGCAAGAGGTGCTTACGAGCGTAAACACGGGTTAGAAGGTTAAAACTAAGTGGGTGATGCGTCAATGCCCTTGCGAATCAAACGGCTACTTTTGCATCACCCTTTCATCTTTAAGCACGAATGGTATCGTCGCCGAAACCAATCCACTTATAGGTCGTCAGCGCTTCCAGGCCCATCGGGCCGCGCGCGTGCAGCTTCTGCGTGCTGACCGCCACTTCCGCGCCGAGGCCAAACTGGCCGCCGTCGGTAAAGCGGGTAGAGGCGTTGACGTACACCGCAGAGGAGTCCACTTCGTTGATAAAGCGGTTCGCATTGCCCAGCGTGCGCGTCAGGATGGCGTCCGAATGCTGGGTGCCGTGCTCGCGAATATGGGCCACGGCCTCGTCCTGGTCGGCAACCACCTTCACGTTCAGATCCAGCGACAGGTATTCATTGTCATACTGCTCTGCTTTCACCGGAACTACGCTTGCCGGACCGTTTTGCAGCGCGGGCAGGGAGGTCGCATCGGCGTGCAGGCTGACGCCGCTTTCCGCCATTTGCTTGCTCAGCGCGGGCAGAAAGCGCTGAGCGATATCCTGATGAACCAGCAGCGTTTCGACAGAGTTACAGGCGCTCGGGCGCTGAACCTTAGCGTTGACAATAACTTTCAGCGCTTCGGCAACGTCGGCCGAGTGGTCGATATAGATATGACACACGCCAATCCCGCCGGTGATCACCGGGATCGTCGACTGCTCGCGGCATAGCTTATGCAGACCTGCGCCGCCGCGCGGGATCAGCATATCGATATACTTATCCATCTTCAGCATCTCGCCCACCAGCGCGCGATCCGGGCTCTCAATCGCCTGGACAGTGGCTGCCGGTAAGCCGCACTCTTGCAGCGCCTGCTGAATCACCTTCACCGTGGCGGCGTTGGTGCGCCAGGTCTCTTTGCCGCCGCGCAGGATCGCCGCGTTACCGGTTTTCAGGCATAAAGAGGCAACATCGACGGTGACGTTTGGACGCGCTTCGTAAATCACGCCGACCACGCCTAGCGGCACGCGGCGGCGCTCAATGCGCAGGCCACTATCGAGCAGGCCGCCATCGATCACCTGACCGACAGGATCGGCCAGATTGCAAACCTGGCGAACGTCGTTGGCAATTCCGCTCAGGCGCGCAGGGTTGAGCGCCAGGCGATCAAGCAGAGCCTCGCTTAAACCGTTGGCGCGTGCTTCCGTCAGGTCCTCAGCGTTAGCACGCAGAATCTCTTCAGTCTGCGCTTCAAGATAGTCGGCAATCTTTTCCAGCACCTGGTTCTTTTCGCGGCTGGAAAGCTGCGCGAGTTTGTACGAGGCCGCTTTGGCAGCAATGCCCATTTGTTCCAGCATTTTCAGCTCCTTAACGGATAATCATGTCGTCACGGTGGACGGCGACCGGGCCATATTCATAGCCCAGAATGGCATCAATTTGCTGCGAGTGGTGCCCGGCGATACGGCGCAGGGCATCGCTGTTATAGCGGCTGACGCCGTGGGCGATATCGCGGCCTTCAAGGCTACGAATGCGGATCACTTCACCGCGTGAGAAGTTGCCGGTGATGGTTTTAATCCCTTTCGGCAGCAGAGAACTGCCGCGTTCGAGAATCGCCTGGGTCGCCCCGGCGTCAACGGTAATTTCACCCGCCGGCGGTGCGCCGAAAATCCAGCGCTTGCGGTTTTCCAGCGGCGACTCCTGCGCGTGGAAGCGGGTTCCTACAGAGACGCCTTCCATCACATCGGCAATGACGCCTGGACGACTACCGGCAGCAATAATGGTGTCGATACCCGCGCGGCAGGCGACATCGGCGGCCTGCAATTTGGTACCCATCCCGCCGGTACCCAAACCAGACACGCTATCGCCCGCCACGGCGCGCAGGGCGTCATCAATACCGTAAACGTCTTTAATCAGCTCGGCCTGCGGGTTGTTACGCGGGTCGGCGGTAAACAGGCCCTGCTGGTCGGTCAGCAGCAGCAGTTTGTCGGCACCTGCGAGAATAGCCGCCAGTGCCGAAAGATTATCGTTATCGCCGACTTTGATTTCAGCGGTTGCCACGGCGTCATTTTCATTAATGACCGGCACGATGTTGTTATCCAGCAGCGCGCGCAGGGTATCGCGGGCGTTAAGGAAACGCTCGCGGTCTTCCATATCGGCGCGGGTCAACAGCATCTGACCAATGTGAATGCCGTAAATAGAAAACAGCTGTTCCCATAGTTGGATAAGACGGCTTTGACCGACTGCCGCCAGCAGCTGTTTGGAGGCGATGGTCGCGGGCAGTTCCGGGTAACCGAGGTGCTCACGTCCGGCGGCGATCGCCCCGGAGGTCACTATCACAATTCGATGGCCCATCGCGTGCAGCTGTGCGCACTGGCGCACTAATTCAACGATATGGGCGCGGTTCAGGCGGCGGGATCCGCCCGTTAAAACACTGGTGCCCAGTTTTACCACCAGCGTCTGGCTATCACTCATGATTCTCTGCCGTTCAAAAAGGAGTTTCGATATCGAATTGATGTTGTAACAGGAGTCAGCCCGCTTGCCAACACCTGGCGTCATGGACAAGCCACTTCATTGCGCGGATCGGGCATTCTGGCGGGGAAGTGTGACATATTCATGACGGAAATAATTAAATACCCTTTTTTATAAAAAGTTCCATGTTGTCATAAATTTTTAATATTAGAGCGTTAAAAAACCTGCAGTTTTTGACGGGGCTTCCGCCCGGAATTGATTAGCGCGTATAAATAAATCACCAGGACTGAATAATGAAAAAGAGCTCACTGGCATTAATGATGATGGGTCTTATCGCTTCTTCGGCTACACAGGCAGCAGAAGTTTATAATAAAAACGGTAATAAACTGGACGTTTACGGCAAAGTCAGAGCGATGCACTATCTGAGCGACTATGACAGCAAAGATGGCGACCAGACTTACGTTCGTTTCGGTATCAAAGGCGAAACGCAGATTAACGACGAACTGACCGGCTACGGTCGTTGGGAATCTGAGTTCTCCGGTAACAAAACCGAAAGCGACTCTTCTCAGAAAACGCGTCTGGCATTCGCTGGCGTGAAATTAAAGAACTACGGTTCATTCGACTACGGTCGTAACCTCGGCGCACTGTACGACGTTGAAGCCTGGACCGATATGTTCCCGGAATTCGGCGGCGACTCTTCCGCGCAGACCGATAACTTTATGACCAAGCGCTCCAGCGGTCTGGCAACTTATCGCAATACTGACTTCTTCGGCGTGGTGGATGGCCTGGACCTGACCCTGCAATATCAGGGTAAAAACGAAGGCGATCGCGATGCCAAAAAACAGAACGGCGACGGTTTCGGTACCGCGTTAAGCTATGACTTCGGCGGCAGCGATTTCGCCATCAGCGCAGCGTATACCAGCTCTGACCGTACCGATGCCCAGAACCTGCTGGCTCGCGGCGTTGGTAAAAAAGCGGAAGCCTGGGCAACCGGCCTGAAATATGATGCCAACAATATCTACCTGGCGACCATGTATTCAGAAACCCGCAAAATGACGCCAATCAGCGGTGGCTTTGCGACCAAAGCACAGAACTTTGAGGCCGTGGCTCAGTACCAGTTCGATTTCGGTCTGCGTCCGTCCCTGGGTTACGTGCTGTCAAAAGGCAAGGATATCGAGGGCGTGGGTAGCGAAGATCTGGTCAACTACATTGATGTTGGCGTGACTTATTACTTCAACAAAAACATGAACGCCTTTGTTGACTACAAAATCAACCAGCTGAAGAGCGATAACAAACTCGGCATCAACGATGACGATATCGTCGCTGTCGGTATGACCTACCAGTTCTAATAAATTCACTGGTAAGAGACAACAAAGCCGCCATGGTGACAGGGCGGCTTTGTTATTTATGATTAACGATTTTTGGCCAGATGCAGATTATCGTTATTCATTGTTATCTGGGCGTTATATTCCTTCGGCAGGCGGCGCGCCTGGTAGAATACCGATTGCCAGTACGGATTATCCAGCGAGGATCGCATGACCCCCTGGCTGGTAGAGGCATGAAGGAAATTACGATCGGTATCGTAGAAGCCGACGTGCATCCCGCCTTTAATACGGAAGAAAACTAAATCTCCCGGCCTTAGCTGCTGCGGGCTCACGCGTTCTCCCATATGCAGCAATTCACGAGTGGTGATGCGCTCCATCGGCAGGTTGAAGCGATCTTTCAGCGTTCGCCAGACAAACCCGGAGCAGTCGACACCACTTTGCTCAGTCCCGCCCCACTCGTAGGGCGTTCCTTCCCAGGTATGCATCTGATCGTGCAGAGCGGCGATCACCGGGATCAGATCGTCAGAGCCACCGTCGATTGTCGAATGACTACTCTGAGCGGTTTTATGCGGTTTCGATGAGGATGAACATCCTGCCAAAATCAAAAAAGGAACGAATAATAGCGCGTGAGAAAGTTTAGGCTTCATATCATTGTTTTTCGTCACTGGAGAACGGGCCGTGGTCTTTTATAGCCGATTCGCTACAGCGTCAGAATGACCAAACGCAAAATTTACGAAAACTTACGTAAAGAATATATGTCAGATCGCGAAGTTAAAACCAAAGGGCGCTATTTATGCCAGAGTTTCGTCATTCCGTATTAATAATTTATCGCTTCCTGAAACAATATTTCATGGATAAATGCTTTGGTTCAGGTATCCGATGCATGGATAAATCTTCATCATCCTGACATTACACCGCCTTCCTGAACAAACGGGAAGGGGGGTTGGCCTACGTCGGTCCGCCGTTCATCTGGCGGATAAAGGCCATCGGTGAACAGCCCATTGCTTTACGGAACATGGCGGTAAAGGCGGCCGGATACTCATAGCCCAGACTTAGCGCGACTTCGGTAATCGAATGCCCTTCACGTAGTGCCGTCATGGCGTACATCAGGCACGCCTGCTGGCGCCAGTCGCAGAACGCCATCCCGGTCTCCCGGCGAAAAATACGATTAAAAGTACGCACGCTTTTACTCATTTTTTGCGCCCATTGCTGCGGCGTACTGCGGATAGTCGGCTGGCGCTGAAAATCGTCGCACAGCGCAGCGAGGAGCCTGTTCTGCGGCAGTGGCGTAAACATCGGCAACGGCGTGGCAGTGCGCAGTTCGTGGAGCAGCAGTTCAATCAACGCGGCATCGCGCCCGCTCTCTTCATAGAGCAGCGGCAGCTGGCAGGCGGCCAGCAGAAGTTGATGTGTCAACGGGGAGACCTGTAAAACTTCACAGCGCTCGCTTTTACGCGGGGCGGCTTGCGCATCAATATACAGGCTGTGGGTGCTGACGCCCGGCATCCAGACGCGATGCGGTTTCGTCGCCGGGATCCATACTCCGCTGAACGGTGGAACCAGCCACTGGCCGTCATCCGTTTCTACCTTCATTAACCCGTTCATAGCGTACAGAAACTGCGTCCGCCGATGGCTATGACGTTCCAGGAGAGTATTGGGCGGATAGTCGCTACCCAACGCCAGCACCCGGCGAGGAAGATGATCGACGTCATTGATTGCTACATTGCGCATAAGAATTAGTCCTGGCTGAAATTCGTAATAAATTGGCTTTAAAGCGTAAGCCAGCCATCTCGTTATTCTATATTGTTATCTCCTTTTCTGGAGGAGTTTGCATGAGCTACTGGCTTTTTCTTTGCGGCATGCTTTCTGGTGTAACAACCTGGCTTTTTGGCTTTGGTGGCGGTTTCATTACCGTTCCGCTGCTTTATGTACTGGTGATGGGTGTGTGGGGCGTACAAAGTGAAGTAGGGCAGCAGGCTATGCAAATCGCCGTCGCCACCTCGGCGCTGGTGATGCTTTGCTCCGCGCTGCTGGCGACCTGGCGGCACGCCCGTACAGGTGCCCTCCGCTGGCGTCGCTTATGGGCAATGCTAGTCGGCATTGCCGCGGGTGGAATAGCCGGAGCGTTGCTGGCGCTTCAGGTTAATGGCGAATGGATCCGCTGGCTGTTCGTTATCTATCTGCTGGCGACTATTATCGATTGCTACTTTCGGGCCGGGTTTATGATACCCCCACCCGGTCAGACTGTACCTGCGGTACCGCATGAGCTGACTGTCGGTGGAATCATTGGCGTGATCGCTTCTTTTCTGGGCGTGGGGGGAAGCGTGATGACGGTTCCTCTGATGCGCCGCCGTGGTGTGCCGATGGCTGAGGCGGCGGCGATGGCAAACGTGTTGACGCTACCGCTGGCGGTAACGGCGACGTTGACCTGGCTGTTGATGGCTTGGGCGTCGCCAGCGTCATTACCTGATGGGTTTATCGGCAATATCTGGCTTTCAGCGGCGGTGCAACTGGTGGCTGGAAGCTGGTTGGGGTTAAAAATAGCGGCCCGCTGGCTGGCGCATTTGCCGGATTGTTGGCATGTGCGGATTTATCCGCTGCTACTCATTGGCGTACTGTTGGTCATGAGCGTATGGGGCTAACGGGTTGGCTTGTAAACGTTTCGTTAACCATGCTAATGTTTATGCATTCTTACTCACAGGGGCTTTCCGTGACGCATAATGCAATCTCAGGACATTTCATATCCTGCGCTGGTTTACCGGCGGGTCGCATTGCATCATCGCATCGTCGCCTGTTTTCCTGCACCTGTCCTCCGCCTCCACCTCCTGAAGTTGTTGTAATCGGAGTCTGATCTCCAAACTTTAGGGTATTCGTTGATAACGAGTGCCGATCAATACAGATTCAGGAATCTGGAGCATTTTCATGCATTCTCGATATTCTTTACTCGCCTCGCAGGCGACAACGGCGACCTTTGTCCTGCTGTGGGGCAGCGCTGCTATTTTTACCCGCTGGGGGCTGGACAACGCTTCGCCAATGGCGTTGCTGGTTTTTCGTTTTCTGATAGCCCTTGTGGCGCTGCTGCCGCTGGCTATCATGCGCAAACGCTGGCTACCGACGCGCGGTACGCGCCTGCAGGTGGCGACCACTGGCCTGATGCTGATTGGCGGCTATTCCGTCTGCTACTTTGAAGCGATGGCCAACGGCGTGACGCCGGGACTTATCGCTACCATTATGGGCATTCAGCCGATTCTTACCCTTTGCGTGGTTGAACGACGCCTGCAGGGTACGCGTTTGTTGGGTTTACTGGTGGCGCTGGCGGGATTGGTTCTGCTGGTATGGCGAAGCTTGTCGGCTTCGCAGATGGCGATAAGCGGCATTTTTTTCGCTCTTGCCGCGCTGCTGCTGATGACCTTTGGCGCCATTCTGCAAAAGCGCAGCCGCCAGGCGCCGGTTGACGTTCTGCCGCTGCAATATACGGTGAGCCTGCTGCTCTGCTTATTGATGACGCCGGTGAGCGGTTTTTATATCAATTTCAGTCTGGGCTTTATTATCCCGGTGCTGTTCCTTGGGCTGCTGATTTCGGTCGTGGCTCAGCTGCTGCTCTATCGGTTGCTGAGTGCTGGTAATATCGTCAATGTCACCAGCCTGTTTTATCTGGTGCCGGTGATTACCGCGCTGCTCGATTATCTGTTGCTGGGCAATCGTCTGCCCTGGGCGGCGGTCATCGGCATGGTCGCTATACTTGGCGGAATTATGCTGGTGTTTCGCGCGCCGAAAGTGAGCGCCGCGTAGCCAACAAAATGGCTCGGGCGCTTTGTCCGGGTCATTCTCCTGTCATTTTATTTACGCATGCTCTCGCGAGACTCTGTTGCTGATTAGGGAAAACAAACGATGGGCAAAACGCTGACGATTTTCGATCTGGATAACACGTTAATTAAGGGCGATAGCAGCACGGTGTGGAGCCGCTTTATGGTGCGCGAAGGCTGGGTGAACGATCCGGGCTATCTGGCGCGTGAAGCGATGCTGATGGACGATTACGATCGTGGTGAAATGAACATTGCCGATTACGTGGCCCTGATCCAGGCACCGCTGATTGGCGTATCAAAGCAGGAAGTGGACAGTCTGCTTGCGCGCTGTGTACGCGAAGAGATAGTGCCGCGCGTTTATCCACAGGCATGGGATCTGATTCGTACTCTACAGGCTCGGGGCGAGCAGATGCTGGTTATCTCGGCGTCGGTTAGCCTGCTGGTGCAGGCCGTCGCGGCGGAGCTGGGCATCGAACAGGCGTTAGGGATTGACGTGGAGATGGCCGACGGTGGCTATACCGGGGTGATTGCCGGTACGCCGAGCTATCAGCAGGGGAAAGTGGTGCGCCTGGCGCAGTGGCGACAGGCTCATCCCGAATATTCGGGTGAGGTGACGTTCTATACCGATTCGATTAACGATCTGCCGCTGTGCCTGCATGCCGACCATGTGCGATTGGTCAATCCATGCCCGCAACTGGCCGCGGTGAATGCAGAGCATCAGTGGCCGGTGCTGGAGTGGCGGCTTTGAGTTTTCCCCCGGGTCGCGGCGTAAACGCCTTACCCGGGCTACTTTTCGTGCCGTTTGGTAGCCCGGACAGGCGCATTGCGCCGCCTCCGGGAACGTCGCGATATCAGAACTAATCGGCTTTAAACAGCGGCACCACGCTGCCGCCGATATAGCGGCGACGTAGCCAGGCGGAAAGCGTATCCATCGCCATGACTACAATGACCAGCAGCAGGGTAATAAACATCACCACGTCCCAGTTCCACAGGCGCATATTTTCCGCATAAATCAGACCGATCCCCCCTGCGCCAACAAAACCCAGCACCGCTGCTGAACGGGTGTTGGATTCAATCTGATACAGACTCAGCGCCAGAAACGTTGGGAAAGACTGGGTGAAAATGCTAAAGCGGTGCTTCTGCAAACCGTTGGCACCCACTGCCGTCAGCCCACGCCCCGGTGAGCGGTCAACCGCCTCGTGCCCTTCGGCGTACAGGCGACCCAGCAGCCCGGTATCCTGCATGATGATCGCTAATACCCCGGCCAGCGGCCCAAGTCCGACGGCGCGCACGAAAATCAGACCCCAGATTGCCATATCGATTCCGCGCAGGACATCAAACAACCGGCGCATTAGCAGGGCGATGGTTGCTGGAATAAAGCCGCGCATAATATTGCGCGCTGCGAGAAATGAAAGCAGCAGGGCGAGAACCGTCGCCGTAATAGTCCCGGCAAAAACGATCGCCAGGGTAATACCGATTTGGGTGAAATAATAGCCGAACGGCCAGTTGAAGAAGTCGCGCCAGACGAACATCCGCAGCAGGTAACGGCCTATTTGCTGCAGCCCGGTGGTGAGCTGCTCTCCGCTGATGCCGAACTGCATAAAGAACCAGACGTAATAGAGCACGCTGGCCAGCGCCAGCAGGCCGACATAGCGCAGGTAGCGTCCCTGGGCCTTGTACAAATTTTGATGTCGGTGACGGCTGGCGGTGATATCCGGTTGGTTTTGCCATTGACTCATTTTTTTCCCTCCAGAACCCACTGCCGCAGGCGGCCGGACAGCATATCCAGCAGCGACACTACAATAATGATCAGCAGCAGCGTGATGCTGACCTGATCGTAACGATCCAGTTTGATATTGGTCATCAGCTCCTGGCCAATGCCGCCCGCGCCCACCAGTCCAAGGATGGTTGAGGAGCGGAAGTTAATCTCCAGGCGCATAAAGCCGTAGGAGAGAAAAATCGGTTTTACCTGCGGCCACAGGGCAAAGCGAATGCGTTGCAGCCGCGAAGCGCCACAGGCGGCAAGACCGCGCACCGGTTTATCCTGCGCGCTCTCTACCGCTTCATAAAACAGTTTGGTCAGGCTGCCGATGGTGTGCAGCATTAATGCCAGAAAGCCGGGGATCGCGCCGATACCGAAGGCCATAACGAAAATCACCGCCCACGCCAGCTCCGGCATGGTGCGCAGAAAAGCCACCAGCACGCGAACGGCAAAGCGCAGCGGGGCAGGGGACCAGGCGTTATTGGCGGCAATAAACGCCAGCAGGGTGGCGATAACTACCGCAACCAGCGTGGACGCCAGAGCCAGCTGTAGCGTTTCCCAGATAAGCGGCAGCTGTATCGGCAGGCGGTAGCCCCAGTAGGCCAGCGAGCCTTTGGTATGCGAATCGGCAAACAGATCGGCGACATGCAGAGTCGGCAAGGTCTCAAACATGTAATCAAGAAAATTGGGCAGTGAGTGCCAGATAGTAAAGAGATTAAACTCGGCCATGCTGCCTGCGGCGAAATAGAGAACCAGCAGCAAAAGAGACCAGCTAAAGGTATCGCGCTTTTGCCGCGCACGAACCTGCTGATAATAGCGTTCAAATTCGGTATGGGTGTTATTCATGCGTCGCTGTGTCTTCAACGAGTCGCCGCCGCCCGCGATAGTTGCCGGGCGGCGGCGTCAGGGCGGGATTAACGCGCGCTAACCAGTTCGCGTTTCATATCGATGATCTGCTGGAAATCAGCCACGCTGCCCGGGCCGATATGCTGAGTACCGCCCATTGCTTTGATAAAGCAGGCGTGCTCCTCGGTATCCAGCTTTTTAATCGCGCTGACGACTTTAGCTTTAAAGTCCGCAGGCAGAGCGTTGCTGACCAGGATCGGGCCATTCGGGATCAACGGCGATTGCCAGATAATACGGATTTGTTTCATCAGGTCCGGGTGATCCATGCGAATCAGGCGATTGAAAGCACCGACGCTGTAACCGCTGTTGTAATCGCCCACCATCGAGGTCCAGGTCACCGCCCCGGCAAACTGACCGTTCAGCACGCCAAGAATGTCTTGCTCGTGGCCGCCGGAGAAGGTCACGCTGGAAAAGAAGTTATTATATTTATTATCCGAGGTGCCGCCGAACTGCTGTTTAAAGGCGTGGTTCGGAATTAAAAATCCGGAAGTGGAATCTGGATCGGCAAAACCAAACGTTTTACCTTTCAGGTCTTCTAACTTTTTATATGGGCTATCGGCTTTAACTACCACCACCGAGTGGTAGCCGCGGGATTGATCTTTATCATCAACGGCGATACCGACAATATCGACGGCTTTTGGATTGTTAATATAAACCGAAGCGTAAGATGACGGTGACATACTTAATACCACGTCAACTTTTCCGCCCAGCAGACCCTGGATAACGCCAGAGTAGTCGGAAGAGTTGCGTAATTTGGTATCTACGTTCAGCTCTTTATCGAGAAACTGTTTAACGCACTGGTTATCACCAATTTGCTGCGTTGCGTTCTGACCGCCAAGGATACCCAGATTTAATTCCTTCGGTTGTTCAGCAGCGCTTGCCTGCCACGCCATCATAATGCCTGCAACCGCTGCGGATAAACGAACTGCGCCAGTGATGTACTTTTTCATTATTTTGCCCGTGTGAGTGAAATTTAATGCAATTGGCTAATTTCATCGCCATACAGCCGATGCAGAATATCCTGATTTAGCTGCGTGGGATGGTCGTCAAAAATAATCTTGCCTTTGGCTACGCCGATAACCCGGGTGCAGTATTCACGCACCAGTTCCACCGAATGCAGGTTTACCATCACGCTGATGCCCTGTTCGCTAATTTCACGGAGGACATTCATTATTCGCTGCGTATTTTTCGGATCCAGAGAAGCGACCGGTTCATCGGCCAGCAGAATGCCAGGGTTTTGCATTAGCGCTCGGCAAATAGCGACACGCTGCATCTGACCGCCGGAGAGGTTTTCCGCCCGCTGTAGCGCGTGCGGCAGCATATTCATCCACTCCAGCAGAGAGATAGCGCGGGCCCGGTCGGCATCGGGGAAAACTTTGAATAATGATTTCAGAGTTGAGGTTTGGCTCAGGCGTCCCAGCAGCACGTTGGTCAAAACGTCAAGACGCGGAACCAGGCAGAAATCCTGAAAGATCATCCCGCACTGGCTGCGCCAGGCATTTAACGCGCAGCCTGTCAGCTTTGATACATCCTGTGGCGTCCCCACTTCCGGATAGCTCAGGATCTCGCCGCCGCTGGTGCTGTGGGTACCATTCAGGACATGTAATAGGGTGGATTTGCCTGCACCGGATCGGCCAATCACGCCAACCAGCTCGCCCGCATGAAGATCGAAACTAATGCTATCCAGTACGGTTTGCTGTGCGCTATAGGATTTGCTCAGGTTGCGTACGCTCAGGACCTTCCGCTGCCGGTCGGTAGACGGTGGCGTAAACTGTTGATAATCGGTTTCCGCAACCGCAGCCAGAGAACTGTTCATAAATGCGTCCAGGTTCGTCAGTAAACTGGGCACTATTAATGGTGTTTTTTATGACTGCCAGATGACAGTAAAGCGAACAAATAGTGAACGGATGTAAAAGACAAACGTCTTTATAGGTAAAAAAGTACGTGAGGGATCACATTTTTTCATCTAATCCCGGGAGGCGCGATCTGTTCAGCTACCTTTATTACGCTATTTGTTAATAAAAATACCGATACAATTTTCCTCTGATGGGGACAGGGCGTTTTGTGCAACATTAATCACAAACCGCAAACCCAGGTTTATCGGGAAAACGATTCCAGATGTCCGTACGATCTTGTGCTCTAAGTCGGTTTAATCGAATAGATAATGTTTTAGTGATTGATTACGATTTGCATTAGTAATTTTTTAGTCTGATTTTATGCCTTTTGTGCGGCATATAAAACTGATAATAAGCATTGTTAATGAAATTATTATCTATTATTTAATCATTTATTGGTTTTATGTTCTTAATTCATGTATTTGTTCGGATTTTTGGCTTTTTAAAACAACTACCAGCTTAAGAATAGTCTTAAGTTAATATAGATAAGATCTTAGGTTAGATAGTAATCGATTAAGAATTTACGTATAAGTCATCAATAACCACATGAAAATAAATGGTTTTTGTGTTTAACTCAATATTCTTATTTTTATTCTCAAAGGCTAAATTGACCTGGTCGGCAATTAGCATTCACCACGCTTATTGACACTCATCGAGAAAAATCCTAAATTTGTAAGCACAAGAAACAAGCAATTTATTTAGTGTTATCTGTCTCAAGTAATACTATTTGGATTTTATATTGGATATCTATTAAAGAGGGATTTGCTGACTTAGACTTTGCAGGCCTGGGCTATCAGCAGTGTGTGATATGTTCGAGATTTCCAGGACTATGGGGTTTAACTTTATATGGATCATAAATGTTCTTTAGATAAGTGCATCTGGCCTGCGCATGATAATTATTTTATGACGGGTCTGATTGAGCTTATTTTAGATATCGATAAACTAATTTATCTGCCACTTGCGAAAGTGTGTCAGGAGTTTGTTTTTATCAACCTTAGCGCCAGTTCTCTGAACTATTTTATCCGACGTGATAGCGAGTGGCTGGCAGAAATGAAAGGAAAGCAGATCGTGCTTATCGCCGCAAGGCGATCGGAAGCACTGGCCAATTACTGGTATTACAATGGATCAATTCGCGGTGTAGTTTATGTTGATTTGACCAAAGATATTCGTCAGGAACTGGCTTACGTTATTAATGGACGTTTTCTGCGTAAAGATATAAAGAAAGAAAAAATTACCGATAGAGAAATGCAAATAATTCGCATGACGGCTCAGGGAATGCATCCGAAATCTATCGCCAAAGTTGAAAATTGTAGTGTGAAAACAGTTTATACCCATCGACGTAACGCCGAGGCGAAACTGTATTCAAAAATTTATAAGTTAGCGCTCTAATTAGTAGTGAACATTGTTTTTAAAAATTGTGCACCAGGTCGTTATACCCAAAATAATTAACGTCACAGGCAATATTTATGTGGCTTGAGCTATGGCGGGAAATGCACACAGACGTGGGACATCAAGTCCCTAAATAAACTCAGGATGAAAATGCTATGAAAAAAAAGGTTCTTGCAATTGCTCTGGTAACCGCGTTTGCCGGTATGGGTGTCGCTCAGGCTGCTGACGTTACTGCTCAGGCAGTCGCTACCTGGTCTGCAACCGCCAAAAAAGATACTACCAGCAAGCTGGTGGTGACTCCGCTGGGCAGCCTGGCTTTCCAGTATGCCGAAGGGATTAAAGGCTTTAATACCCAGAAAGGCCTGTTTGATGTTGCTATCGAAGGTGATACCACCGCGACTGGCTTCAAACTGACTTCTCGTCTGATCACTAACACCCTGACTCAACTGGATACCTCAGGTTCCACCCTGAACGTAGGCGTTGATTATAACGGCGTAGCGGTAGAGAAAACCGGCGACACCACCATGATCGACACCGCTGCTGGCACACTGGGTGGTAACCTCAGCGCGCTGTCCAACGGCTACAACACCGCTGGCCGTACTACTGCGCAGGACGGCTTTACGTTCTCCATCATCAGCGGCACCACTGATGGTACTGCGGACGTGACTGACTACAGCACGCTGCCGGAAGGTATCTGGAGCGGCGACGTCAGCGTTCAGTTCGACGCAACCTGGACCATCTGATCCTCTCGACGTACCTGGCAGGGAGATTTCTCCCTGCCTTATTTCACGGACTGAATTCATATGAAAAATCACATTCTGGCCATCGGCCTGTTGCTCTGCGGAATGACGCCAGCTCTGGCGCTGGATGTGGGCGATATCTCTTCATTTATGAACAGCGACAGCAGCACGCTGAGTAAAGAGATCAAAAATACGACCGACAGCGGTCGCCTAATTAACATCCATATGGAACGCCTCACCTCACCGCTGGATGGCGGCAAAGTGATCCCGATGGATAAGCAGGACGAGATTTTACTGACGCCCGCCAGTCTGCTGCTGCCGGCGAAGGCCAGCGACGTGATCCGCTTTTTCTATAAAGGTCCGGCGGATGACAAAGAGCGCTATTACCGCATCGTCTGGTTTGATCAGGCGTTAAGCGACGCCCAGCGCAACGGATCGACTCGTAGTGCGGTGGCGACGGCTTCAGCGCGCATTGGCACCATCCTGGTGGTGGCTCCGAGAAAGGCGAACTTCCGCTACCAGTATGCGGACGGGAAGCTGGTGAATACCGGTAACGCCACGCTGCGTATTCTTGCCTACGGCCCGTGCCTGAAAGCGGCGGATGGCAAGGAATGCAAAGAAAACTACTTTCTGATGCCGGGGAAAGAGCGCCGTTTTACGCGCGTCAATGTGGCTGACAAAAAAGGACGGGTCGCGCTCTGGCAGGGCGAGCAGTTTGTTCCCGTGAAATAGACATTTGTGCTGACGGATCAAGACTATGCCTCTACCAGGGATCTCCCCAGGATTAAAAAAACTCCTTGCCTCCGGCATGGTCATTTTGCTGGTTCCGCTCAGCGCCACCGCCGCAGCCGATAAAGTACAACAAATCGGCGGCGTGATTATTCCCCAGGCTTTCAGTCAGGCTTTGCAGGACGGGATGAGCATCCCGTTGTTTATCCACCTTGAAAGCAGCACCGGTACTCAGGACGATCAAAGAATTGGTAACGCCTTTATCTGGCTGGATAATGGCGTTCTGCGCGTGCGGCAGATTCAGCTGGAAGAAAGCGACAGCAATGCGACCGTGAGTGAACAAACCCGAAAGCAGCTGACTTCGCTGGCGAATGAAGCCTTCAGCAAAGACCTTAAAATCAATCTGACCGATGACGCGCAGCTGGAACTTAGTCTGCGCCAGCTGCTGCTGCAGCTGGTGGTGAAAAAAGAGGCACTGGGTACCGTGCTGCGTTCCCGTAGTGAGGATATTGGTCAGTCCAGCGTTAACACCGTCAGCAGCACCCTGAACTATAACCTCGGCGTTTATAACAACCAGATGCGCAATGGCGGCAACAACACCTCCAGTTATTTGTCGCTGAACAATGTCACCGCGCTGCGCGAACATCACGTTGTGCTGGACGGCTCGCTGTACGGCATTGGCTCCAGCAGCCAGGACAGCGAAGTTTACAAGGCGATGTACGAGCGCGATTTCGCCGGTCACCGCTTTGCTGGCGGGATGCTCGATACCTGGAACCTGCAATCGCTTGGCCCAATGACGGCTATTTCAGCAGGGAAGATCTACGGGGCTTCATGGGGCAACCAGGCCAGTTCGACGGTGTTTGATAACACCCAGTCGGCCACCCCTGTGGTTGCCTTTTTACCCGCCGCAGGGGAAGTTCATCTTACCCGCGAGGGACGGCTGGTGAGCGTGCAGAACTTTGCCATGGGTAACCACGAGGTGGATACGCGTGGCCTGCCATACGGGATTTACGATGTTGACGTTGAAGTGATTGTGAATGGTCGGGTAGTCAGCAAACGCACCCAGAGAGTGAATAAACTGTTCAGCCGTGGGCGAGGTGCAGGAGCGCCGCTGGCATGGCAGTTCTGGGGTGGCAGCTTCCATATGGACCGCTGGTCCGAAAGCGGTAAAAAGACGCTCCCGGCCAAAGACAGCTGGCTGGCAGGAGCTTCGGCCTCGGGTTCGGTCAGTACCTTCAGCTGGGCGGCGACCGGCTACGGCTATGATAACAACGCGGTTGCCGAAACCCGTCTGACGCTGCCGCTCACTGAATCTATCAATGTGAATCTGCAAAATATGCTGGCCAGCGATAATTCATGGAGCAGCATCGGCAGCATCAGCGCCACGCTGCCCGGCGGGTTCAGTTCGGTCTGGATCAACCAGGAGAAAACTCAAATCGGCGATAAGCTGCGACGCAGTAATGCTGATAACCGGGCAATTGGCGGTACGCTGAACCTGAATTCACTCTGGTCAAAACTGGGAACGTTTAGCATCAGCTATAACGATGATCGCCGCTATAACAGCCATTACTACACCGCAGATTATTACCAGACGCTCTATACCGGAGCGTGGGGATCAATGGGGCTGCGTGCGGGGATCCAGCGTTTTAATAACGGCGACAGCAGCGCGAATACCGGGAAATACATTGCGCTCGACTTTTCGCTGCCGCTCGGCAACTGGTTCAGCGCCGGGATGACGCACCAGAACGGTTACACCATGGCTAACCTGTCGGCGCGTAAACAGTTTGATGAAGGCAGCATTCGTACCATTGGTGCCAATATCTCACGGGCGATTTCCGGCGATACCGGCGATGACAAAACCCTCAGCGGTGGCGCCTATGCGCAGTTTGATACCCGTTATTCCACCGGTACGCTGAACGTGAACAGCGGCGCGGACGGCTATGTGAACACCAACCTGACCGCCAACGGCAGCGTCGGCTGGCAGGGGAAAAATATCGCCGCCAGCGGGCGCACCGACGGCAACGCCGGGGTGATTTTCAATACCGGTCTTGAGGATGACGGCAAGCTGAGCGCGAAGGTTAACGGGCGGATCGTGCAGCTTTCCGGCAAGCGTAATTATCTGCCGTTGTCGCCGTACAACCGTTATGAAGTTGAGTTGCAAAACAGTAAAAACTCGCTTGACAGCTACGACATCGTCACCGGGCGTAAGAGCCAGCTAACCCTGTACCCGGGAAACGTGGCGGTCATTGAGCCGGAAGTGAAGCAGATGGTGACCGTTTCCGGACGTATTCGCGCAGAAGACGGCACGTTGCTGGCAAATGCCCGCATTAATAATCATATCGGGCGAACCCGTACCGATGAGAAGGGTGAATTTGTGATGGACGTGGATAAAAAATACCCGACCATTGATTTCAGTTACGGTAAAAACCAGAGCTGTGAAGTGGCGCTGGAGTTAAGCCAGGCGCGCGGCGCGGTGTGGGTGGGCGATGTGGTTTGCAGCGGCCTTGCGACCTATGCCAGCGTGCAGCCGACAGGAGAAGGTAATGAAAGCTAAGTGGCTGGCATATTTTGTGATGTTAACGGCGGCGCTGTGTGTGATGCGGGTTAACGCGGCGATAACAAAAACCACTTGGCCTGATGCGGCGGCCATGCAGTTTGTGTTTGTGGAAAACAACTCGGACGATAACTTCTTTGTCACCCCCGGAGGCGCGTTAGATCCGCGAATGACCGGGGCGAACCGCTGGACCGGGCTGAAATATAACGGCTCGGGCACCATCTATCAGCAGAGTCTGGGCTATATCGACAACGGCTACAATACCGGATTGTACGCCAACTGGTTCTTCGATATGTGGCTGGATAACTCGCCGGCTTCTCATCCCTTACTCGGTCTGCGTTGTATCAACTGGTATGCGGGCTGCGATATGGCGACCAGTCTGATCCTGCCGCAAACCAGCGATGCCAGCGGTTTCTATGGCGCGACGGTGACAACTGGCGGGCAAAAGTGGATGCACGGCATGATGTCTGACTCTTTTTACCAGTATCTGCAACAGATGTCGGTGGGCAGCAGTTTCTCCATGACCATTAACTCCTGTATGACTTCCGTCAGCTATAACGCCAGCAACGGCGAACGCTGTAAAGATCAGGCTTCAGGCTACTGGTATGTGCGTAATGTCACTCATACCAAGGCCGCAAACCTGAAGCTAATTAATACTCATGCGCTGGCGGAAGTGTTTATCAATAGCGATGGCGTGCCAACGCTGGGGGAGGGCAATGCAGACTGCAGGACGCAGACTATCGGAACCCGTTCCGGCCTGAGCTGCAAAATGGTGAATTACAATTTGCAAACCAACGGCCTGAGTAATACCTCTATCCATATTTTCCCGGCGATCAGCAACTCGTCGCTGGCTTCTGCGGTGGGTAGCTATGATATGCAGTTCAGCCTGGACGGTAATTCATGGAAGCCGGTTAGCGGCATAGCCCAGTACTATACGTTCAATGAGATGAAATCATCTGATTCTGTTTATGTATTCTTCTCGAGTAACTTTTTTAAGCAGATGGTGGCGCTGGGGATTAGCGATGTTAATACGAAAGATCTGTTTAATTTCCGTTTCTATAACACCACCTCGCCAGAGTCAGGGTGGTATGAGTTTTCCACCTCCAATACGCTGATAATTAAACCGCGCGATTTCAGTATCAGCATTATTTCCGATGAGTACATCTCTGCGCCGACGCGTGAGGGCTATGTAGGCAGCAGCGAACCGTCGCTGGATTTCGGCTATATTGTTACTACCAGCGGTAAAACCGCCGCCGATGAAGTGCTAATTAAAGTGACTGGTCCGTCACAGGTTATTGGCGGGCGTTCATACTGTATTTTTAGTTCCCCGGACGGGACGTCGGAAGTGCCGTTCCCGGCGACACTGGCATTTCTTACCCAGGCAGGAACCACCAAAACTTATGATGCCGGGTGCGATGATACCTGGCGCGATATGACCGATGCGCTATGGTTAACAACCCCCTGGACCGATATTTCCGGCGATACGGGACAGATGGATAAAACAACGGTGAAGTTTTCCATTCCGATGAATAACGATATATCGCTGCGCACGGTGGATGATAACGGCTGGTTTGGTGAGGTGAGTGCTTCAGGAGAGATTCATGTCCAGGCAACGTGGCGTAACATTAATTAATTGGCTGCCAACAGCCTTTTGTCTGCTGGCGCTGTGGGCATCCTCAGCGGCGCAGGCTATCTCCGTCGGCAACTTAACTTTTTCACTGGCGGCAGACGCAGAATTTGCCGCTAAACGGGTGATAAATAATAACAAGAGCGCGCGTCTGTACCGCGTTTCAATCGTGGCGATTGACCGTCCTGGCGGTAAGGAAGTGCGCTCGCGTCCTGCTGACGGCGAACTGCTGTTTGCCCCACGTCAGCTGACGTTGCAGGCAGGCGAGAGCGAATATTTTAAGTTTTACTACCACGGGCCGAAAGATAACCGCGAACGCTATTACCGGGTTTCATTTCGTGAAATCCCCCCCCGTAATTATGTGATGCGCAATCCCGGCGGTACCGAGGTCAGCATGGAGCCGGTGGTGGTGATGGACACCATTCTGGTCGTTCGACCGCGCCAGGTTAATTTCAAATGGGCCTACGATCGTGCCGCCGGTACCGTCAGCAATACCGGCAACACCTGGTTTAAGCTGCTGATCAAGCCCGGATGTGACACGACGGAAGAGGAGGGGGATGCATGGTATTTACGGCCCGGCGACGTTGTCCGCCAGGCTACGCTGCGCCAGCCAGGGAACCACTACATCATCTATAACGATAAGTTTATTAAAATGACTGACGATTGCCCGGTGAAGTAACCGGGAACACGCAGGTAAAAGTGAGTTAATGCATAACTTAAAATGATCTGTCTTCGCTTTGTGATGTTCCTTTGTTTGTTTTTTTATGAAGCCATCATCCTCAAATCCCGCCTTTTTATGAATGTTATGAAGTGACGTTTTTGTATCCCGAATATATATAATATTCCATCAGTAAATAATTCACAATGACTTTTATTTTCTTCTGTATTATTTATTTTTTGTATTTATTCTATTATTCCTAAGGGAATTCCTAATGAATTTCGGGAAAATTCCTGGGTAGAGTGAATTGAGGATTTTTTCATTTAACTGTTTTTATTTATCTTATTGATAATTATTGTTTTTATTCGTTTTTTATTTTTTAAAATTAAATATTTCTAACGTTTTTTTGTTATTTTATTTTAGCTGTTTTAATGTTTGGTATGTGAATTTAGATTTTACCCTTCCTTCATGTTGACTCATGTTAATTAAACACATAAATTCTTAAGCGCAGAAGGGATATTTCATTTCTTAATTCTGTAAATATTCACTGTGTTTATGTTTTATTTTGATTTATGCACATTATAGATTATTTTTCTGTTTATATTTGGCTATTTACCGAGGAGTGAGGGAAACCACTCCCTGCCCCATTTTAGCGTTAGGGAAATCGGTAGGATCATGGAGGAGGAATGCGTGATATATGGACTATCAATCAGGTTTACGGTTATGCATTTGGCCGCAGGAGGACCGTTATTTTGTTGATGGATTATCCGAGATTATTTTTGAAATCAGAGAGCTAATTTACCCTTCCCTGGAAACTATACGGGATGATTTTATATTTATTAATATCAGCCCAAAGTTTATGTGCCACTTTATCAGCCATGAACGTCAATGGTTGAGGCAAACAGAGAAAAAACAGGTGGTATTAATTGCCGCCACGCGGTTAGAGGCACTGGCTAATTACTGGTATTTCAATAGCCAGGTCAGAGGCGTGGTTTATGCGGATTCGCTACGCAATGTTCGCGATGAATTATCCCGGGTGATAAATGGCCGCTTTTTGCGCTCGGATATTAAGAAAGGTAAAGTGACTAAAAAAGAGATGCAGATTATTGGTCTTCTTGCACAAGGTATGCAGCCTAAGTCTATTGCCCGAATAGAGAATTGTAGTGTGAAAACGGTATATACCCATCAGCGCAATGCTGAGGTAAAGCTGTATTCAAAGATAAATCGAATAGCCATTTAATATTTTAGAAACTAATTTTACCGTTATTATTGAATTCGCGCATTAATGATTAATGCGCATGGATGTGGGCATTATGCCCTTAATTTTTACTCAGGATGAAATGTTATGAATAAAAAGATTATTGCCGTTGCTCTGGTCGCTGCGTTCTCTGGTATGGGCGTTGCGCACGCGGTTGATACGACTGCTCAGGCTGTAGCCACCTGGTCTGCCACGGCGAAAAAGGACACAACCAGCAAGCTGGTTGTGACTCCGCTGGGTAGCCTGTCGTTTCAGTACGCAGAAGGTATTAAAGGCTTTAACACCCAGAAAGGCCTGTTTGACGTTACCATTCAGGGCGACACAACCGCAACCGGGTTTAAGCTGACTTCTCGTCTGCTTACCAACACCCTGACCCAGCTGGACACCTCCGGCTCTACTCTGAGCGTGGGCGTGGCTTACAACGGTGTGGCTGTTGATAAAACCACGGACACCAAGATGATAGACACTGCAACTGGCATTCTTGGCGGCAACCTCAGCGCGTTGTCTACTGGTTATAATCAAACTGGTCGCACCAGTGCGCAGGAGCTCTTCACCTTCTCCATCATCGAGGGTACCACTAACGGCACCACGGCGGTCACTGACTACAGCACGCTGCCGGAAGGTATCTGGAGCGGCGACGTCAGCGTTCAGTTCGACGCAACCTGGACCATCTGATCCTCTCGACGTACCTGGCAGGGAGATTTCTCCCTGCCTTATTTCACGGACTGAATTCATATGAAAAATCACATTCTGGCCGCTGGCCTGTTGCTCTGCGTAATTTCGCCGGCTATGGCGCTTGACGTCGGTGATATATCTTCGTTTATCAACAGCGAAGCCAGCGTGCTGAGTAAAGAAATTAAAAATCCCACCGACAGCGGGAGACTGATCAATATTCACGTTGAACGCCTGACGACGCCGCAGGAAGGTGGAAAAGTCATCCCGATGGAGAGCAAAGAAGAGCTTTTACTGACTCCTGCCAGCCTTCTGCTGCCGGCGCAATCCAGCGAATCGATTCGTTTTTTCTATAAAGGTCCGATGGATGAAAAAGAGCGCTATTACCGCATCGTCTGGTTCGACCAGGCTTTAAGCGATGCCCAGCGCAACGGCGGTACCCGTACTGCGGTGGCCACCGCTTCAGCCCGCATTGGTACCATTCTGGTGGTTGCCCCGCGCAAGGTGAATTTCCGCTATCAGTACAGCGACGGAAAGCTGGTGAATACGGGCAATGCCACGTTACGCATTCTTGCCTACGGCCCGTGCCTGAAGTCAGCTGACGGTAAAGAGTGCAAAGAGAATTACTACCTGATGCCGGGAGAGAATCGTCGTTTTACCCGCGTCAATGTTGCGGATAAAAAAGGGCGAGTTGCGCTCTGGCAGGGCGAGCAGTTTGTGCCCGTAAAATAATAGGTTATAGAAACGGGATAAGGATATGCCCTCACTTTGGAACGCCTCTGGCCTGCGAACAATCCTTGCCTCCGGTTTTGTTATTGTTTCAATTCCTTTCTGTGTTGACGCGGCCTCTAAACCGGCACGTCAGATTGGTGGTGTGATTATTCCCCAGGCCTTTGGTCTGGCACTGCGTAATGGGATGAGCGTTCCATTGTTTACCCACCTCGAAGGTAGCTCCGGCACCCAGAATGACCAGCGGCTTGGTAGCGCCTTTATCTGGCTGGATAATGATTCTCTGCGGATCCGCCAGATTCAACTGGAAGAAAAAGAAGAAAATGCCTCACTTAATGCGACTACCCGGCAGTTACTTGCTGAGATAGCCGACGCTCCCTTCAGCGACGAACTGCGTATTATCCTGACGCCTGATGCCCGGCTACAGTTCGACCTGCGCCGCCTGCTGTTACAGCTGGTGGTGAAAAAAGAAGCTCTGGGTACCGTACTGCGCACTCGTAGTGAGGATATCGGCCAGTCCAGCGTCAACAAGATCAGCAGCACCCTTAACTATAACCTCGGAGTGTATAACAACCAGATGCGTAACGGCGGTGATAACACCTCCAGCTATTTGTCGCTCAATAGCATGAGCGCTTTACGCGAACACCATATCGCGATTGATGGGTCGATTTACGGTGCCGGGACCCGCAACCAAAACAATCAGTTGTATAAAGCGATGTATGAGCGGGATTTTTCTGGTCACCGTTTTGCTGGCGGGATGCTGGATACCTGGAACCTGCAATCGCTGGGGCCAATGACCGCCATTTCGGCGGGGAAAATTTACGGTGCTTCGTGGGGTAATCAGGCCAGTTCGACGGTCTTTGATAACACCCAATCGGCGACGCCGGTGGTAGCCTTTTTATCTGCGGCGGGCGAAGTGCATCTGTCGCGCGACGGGCGGTTGCTGAGCGTACAGAACTTCGCAATGGGTAACCATGAAGTGGATACGCGCGGGCTACCGTACGGGATTTACGACATTGACGTAGAAGTCATTGTTAATGGTCGCTCAGTGAGTAAGCGCACTCAGCGGGTCAATAAATTGTTCAGTCGGGGACGCGGAGCCGGAGCGCCTCTGGCCTGGCAATTCTGGGGCGGCAGCTTCCATATGGACCGCTGGTCGCAGGGCGGCAGAAAAGCGCAGCCCGCGAAAGATAGCTGGCTGGCGGGCGTTTCGGCATCGGGATCGTTGAATACCCTCACCTGGGCTGCATCAGGCTACAGCTATGACACCACTGGCGTGGGAGAAACGCGGTTTAGCCTACCGCTGACCAGTGCGATTAGCATCAATATGCAGAACATGATGGCCAGCGATGGCTCCTGGAGCAGCATTGGCAGCGTTAGCGCTACGCTCCCCGGTGGTTTCAGCTCTGTCTGGGTTAACCAGGAAAAAACGTCGGTTGGTGATACGCTGCGGCGCAGCGATGCTGATAACCGGGCTATCGGTGGATCGTTAAATCTGAGTTCTCTATGGTCAAAACTGGGAACCTTCAGTATGAGTTATAACGATGATCGCCAGAATAATAGTCATTACTATACGGCGGATTATTACCAGAATATTTACAGTGGTGCTTTTGGTTCATTGGGACTGCGTGCGGGCATCCAGCGTTTTAATAATTCAGGTTATAACAACAATACCGGTAAATATATCGCGCTTGACCTGTCTCTGCCGCTCGGTAATTGGATTAGCGGTGGGATATCGCACCAGAATGGCTATTCGACAGCCAACTTGTCAGCGCGCAAGCGCTTTGATAAAGGTCCGATCCGCACCATCGGCGCCAACGTCTCACGGGCGATTTCTGGCAACACCGGCGATGACAAAACGCTCAGCGGCGGTGCCTATGCGCAGTTTGAGACGCGTTATGCTAACGGCTCGCTGAATGTGAACAGCGGCGCGGATGGTTATGTGAATACCAACCTGAACGCCAGCGGCAGCATAGGCTGGCAGGGGAAAAACATTGCGGCCAGCGGAATGAGCGAAGGCAATGCCGGGCTGATCTTAAATACCGGTCTGGAGGATGACGGCCAGCTAAGCGCGAAGATTAACGGGCGATTCTTTCAACTCTCCGGAAAGCATAACTATCTGCCGCTATCACCGTATGGCCGGTATGAAGTGGAACTACAGAACAGTAAAAACTCGCTCGACAGTTACGACATCGTGAGCGGGCGTAAAAGCCGGCTGACGCTCTATCCAGGCAACGTGGCGGTGATTGAACCGGAAGTGAAGCAAATGGTAACCGTCTCCGGGCGCATCCGCGCGGAGGACGGCACGTTATTGGCCAACGCTAGCATCAGCAACCACATTGGGCGTACCCGCACGGATGAAAAAGGCGAGTTCATCATGGATATAGATAAGAAATTCCCGACCATCGACTTCAGCTACGGCTCAGACCAGCGTTGTGAAGTGGAGCTGGATCTGAATCAGGCGCGTGGCGCGGTTTGGGTCGGCGACGTGGTGTGCAGCGGGCTGAGGACCTATGCCGGAGTTGTTTTGGAAGATAAAAATAATGAAAGTTAATCATTTGTTATTAATTTTTGCCTTGCTGGGAGGACCGATTTCGGCAATGGCTATAGGGGTTACGACGTTGCCCCCACAATCCGGAGAGGTTGCGCTCGTTGAGAACAATATTGATGGCGATTATTTTGTGTCAACAGGGCCGGGATCGAACCCAATATATATTGTCGGTCCAAGTCGTATCAGTGATGCCATGGTAGCAGCCGGAAATTCGGGGGAGTTTCCGGGAGTGATAGGTACCGCTCAGGCAATTGTGGACACGTCAAATATATTCGATCTGTGGCTGGAAGGTGCTCCAGTCGCATCCCCTTTCGCGGGTCCGGCATGTGTGTCTAGTGGTTGCTCTACAGCGGTAACCGATGGTAAAGGGGTTTATGGAATTGTATATGGTAGAAATCAGGCAGTGCTGTTGTCTGGGTTGATATCGGATGGTTTTTATCAGTATCTCCGGCAGATGACGATAGGAAGTCATTTTTCTATGACCTTGAATGGATGCAGGGCGTATAGTCCTTTTTACGATGCGAACAGAGGAGAACGCTGTAAAGACGATGGGGTAAATGCTACCTGGGAAGCGACTGAGGTAACCTTCACCAAGGGTGCTCATCTGAGGCTAAACAATATCGGGTATACTGATGAGATTTTTATCAATAGTGATGGGGTGCCGACGCCAGGCGATGGCAATACTGACTGCCGAGTACAGATTGTCGGAGGCAAGTCTGGGCTGGCTTGCAAAATGGTTAGTTATAATCTGCAAACTAACGGCGCAAATAGTACGTCTTTTCGGTTATATCCGTCGTTAATTAACTGGACTCTGAAATACGAGATCGCGAAAGATGATATGCAGTTCAGTTTAAATGGCAGCTCCTGGCTGCCAGCAAGTATTACTACAAGTGGTGGCATGGAGAAACCTAATGACTATTACACCCTTGATGACCTGAAATCTTCTGAATCTATTTACGTCTTCCTCTCTAATGATTTTTTTAAAAAAATGGTGGCGATTGGGCTCAGTGATACTAGTAGTCAGGAGTTGTTTAATTTTACTATAGTAAGTCGAACGGAGAATGTGGGGGTGGGGGCTGTTTATAACTTCTCTACGTCCAACTCTTTAACTATCAAGCCACGTGAATTCGGTATTAGCATTACTTCTGATGATTATAGCGAGTCACCAACGCGAGAGGGTTATGTTGGCAGCGATAAACCATCACTGGATTTTGACTATATTGTCGCCACTACGGGAAAAACGGCTGCTGATGAGGTGCAAATCAAAGTAACCGGCCCATCACGTACGATAAATGGGCGTGCGTATTGTATTTTTAGTTCACAGGATACGCAGGATAAAGTCCCTTTTCCGGCAACCCTTTCGTTTACGACCAGGAATGGTAGTAAGAAAACCTTCGACGCGGGGTGTGATGGGCGCTGGCATGATATGACGGACGCGCTATGGGCAAGCTCGGCGTGGACAGATATCTCTGGTGAACCCGGGATGATGAATACTGCGACGGTTAAGCTGTCTATCTTGATGAATGAAATAATATCAATGCGTATTTTGGATAGTCTCAGTGGCTGGTATGGCGAAGTCAGCGCTTCAGGTGAAGTACATGTTCAGGCGACGTGGCGTGACGTTCAATAATTTATTCCGTATAGCAGCCTGTGCGTTGGCGTTGTGGCTGCCGTCAGCGAGCCAGGCGATCTCGGTGGGAAATCTGACCTTCTCTCTCTCCCCGGAAGACGAATTTGCTGCAAAGCGGGTGTTGAATAACAACAAAAGCGTACGCCTGTATCAGGTCTCGGTCATTACTATTGACCGCCCCGGCGGCAAAGAGGTGCGCTCGCGTCCAGCGGATGGCGAGCTGCTGTTTTCCCCCCGGCAGATGACCCTTCAGGCGGGAGACAGCGAATACTTTAAGTTTTATTACCACGGGCCGAAAGATAACCGCGAACGCTACTATCGGGTCTCATTTCGCGAAATTCCTACTCTTAACCATATCGCGCGCAATGCCTCCGGGGCGGCGGTCAGTTTAGATCCGGTGGTGGTGATGGATACTATCCTGGTGGTGCGCCCGCGCCAGGTTAATTTCAAATGGGTTTACGATCGTGCCGCCGGTACCGTCAGCAATACGGGGAATACCTGGTTTAAGCTGCTGATCAAGCCCGGCTGCAACACAACGGAAGAGCAGGGAGATGCATGGTATTTACGGCCAGGTGATGTTGTTCGTCAGGCGACGCTGCACCAGCCGGGGAATCACTACATTGTCTATGACGAGAAATTTATAAAAATAACCGATGAATGTTCGGGTAAGTGATTTTTCAGCGCCAAAAATCTACGTGCAGGAATAAAAATCAGATGATCAAAAATCGATCTATTGCCTGAATAGAAAACGGCCGCATACCCTACCAACATCAAAATGATAGATACAGCTGCTGGCATTTTGGGCGACAATATTAGCGCGCAGTCAGGCTGTTACAATCATTTTGATCGCACCAGCGCTGAGTATTCCCTCACTTTCTGCATCAAGGGTACCCTGACGATACTACGGAAGTCACTGACTACGGGGATGATATCTTGAGCGGCGACGCCAGCGTACGGTTTGATGCTACCTGAACGAATGAATGTACTTTTCTGCCAGACCGTGTCGTTTAATTAATTGATTTTTTTGTCATATCATAGCGGGACATTTTTCCTTCGCCTTTTTCATTGAAGGAATTCTGATGAAAAGTCGTATTCCGACCATTGTTCTCCTTCTATACGCAATACAGCACACTCCTGATGCCACCGACATCCACGCTAAAGCTAAGTCGCGCGAAAGGAATTAAACAGTATTTTTCAGATAATAATCAATCATCACCTGCGGGAATGTTATAGTTGATAAAACCAGTGCTGATGTCGGTGATTGGCCCTTGCTGTTGGCCCCTGTTGTTATTACGATTACTCCCTCTTTTTGGGACTAATAAAAGGCCGTTTTTTTATCTTGAATTAATATTATATCCAATATGAAATGAAGGTGATATTTTATTTTCAGGGAGTGGTTATTTCATCTTGCTTCTCTTTCTGTGACTATTCTTAATTTGTTTGGGTAATAATCTTAAGTATTAATTTTTGTTTTAATTTTTTATTTAATTCATTGATATTGTTGATTTTTTATTTGTTTGTTTTTAGTAATTCTAATAATGATGTAGTTTTTCCTTTAGCTGTTCTTACAATAACTTGTTCACTTTGTCTTTTTCTTCTCTTCGGTATTGACTCATTTTTAATAAACACATAGTCTTCTTTTTTCAAATAATATTATATGTCATGATCTCGATTTTGCAATCAGAGTTTCTCCATACATTTAATCGATTTTTCATATGCGCAGGAAATATATCTTAAGATTTTTTTAAGGGGCGGGGACGTGGTGGCAATTAATAACTTCATTTTACTGGCGGTGCTTTGGGTTGTATTTTGTTTTACCTCGTTGGAAGTTGAGGCATACGGAAAGTATACTATGCCAGCAGTGTCTCAGTCGTTTGTTTTTATCGAAAATAGTGATGGTGGCTACTTTGTCGCAAGTAGTGACGGCCAACGGTCAATAATTGAAGGTGCTAATGTCTGGAATGATGAACTGAAAACCGAGAGGCAGCAGCTCGGTTTGGGACTGATGAGTCAGATTATTAATCAGTCCGTTATGAGGGATTCATACTATGATATGTGGATAGAGAATTCACCGGTGTCATATCCGCTTACCGGGCTTGCTTGCGACATAAGAAGTGCTCCGGATGCAAATTGCAATCTTACAGCAAGCATAGTACAGCCTCAGGCATCATCAGTTATTGATGAAAATGGTTTTTATGGGGTTGCGGTTTCAGGAGAGCTTTTCGAGTATGGAGGAACACTGTCGAGTAGCTTTTATTCGTATCTGAAACAAATGGCCGTGGGAAGTAGCTTTACTATCACGATAAACCAGTGTTGGGTGGATTCTGCCAACTATGTTAATCGTTGTGCAAATGATTATTCAAGTGGCTTCTGGTATTCGGCTAAGGTGACTTTTACGAAAAGTGCACATATGAAAGTGCTGCATAACGGAGAAACTGATGAGGTTTTTATTAATAGTGATGGGGTGCCAACGCCGGGTGATGGAAACGTAAACTGTAAGGTACAGATCGTCAATACTCAATCAGGAATGGTTTGTAGGTTGCTTGATTACACTCAGCAGAGTACAGGTCAGATTAATTCCTGGGGTAGTTTTTACCCAATGATGATCAACTGGCCATTGGTAGTGGCCCTGGCTCCAGGCGATATGTTGTTCAGTCCTGATGGCAGCCGTTGGGTAGATACATTGCAGCATGGCCAAAACAACGTTTCGTATAAAGATCTGCAATCATCAGGTTCTTTTTATATCTTCTTTTCGAATAATTATTTCAAAAAAATGGTGGAATTGGGCAATAGCGATACAGATATTAAGGATATATTGGATTTCCGTTTCGCTAAGGAAGGTGCGAATAAGCAGGTCATTTCTTCCCAAGCTGACTCGCTGATTA
>NZ_JAPUEW010000019.1:0-22521 GCF_027492335.1 Klebsiella sp.
GGAGTGCTTCCGCTGCTGCAATTTGGGTTTGAATGCTTTCGGTGAAGCAGGCTTTGATTCTGTCTAGCACGGGATCCCTTAATTCATATACGCTATTCGCCAAAAGCGTTTTTTAGCCATTGGATGTCGTTTCCGGTGAAGGCTACCACATCGAAACGGCAATCCACAGTCTCAAAACTCCCATTATGTCGGGAGAGCCACAGACGCGCGGCTTTGAGCAGTTTTTGTTGCTTTTGCGGCGTGACGCTGGCGGCGGCATCGCCGTAGTTTGCGCTGCGACGATAGCGCACTTCCACAAACACGGTGACGCTGCCGTCGCGCATGATGAGGTCAATCTCGCCGCCGCGTTCATGAACGTTAGCGGCGATAAAACGCAGACCCTGGCTCTCCAGCCAACGGCGAGCCTGGATTTCCCAGGCATCGCCGGTCTGCTTACTTAGTTGGCTGCGACGATTTGTCCACCCTGGTACTTGAGCCATGACAGTTTCCTGTTGATCACGCAATCCTGCGTGGCCGTGAGATCGCCGGTGTTGCCATTCAATTCAAAGCCGGAAACCTGGCGTATTTGCGAGAAATGGTTGGCCAGCGACCAGGCGTCGGCACCCATGGCATACAGGCGCGCCAGCGAGTAGTCGTTACGAACGGCAGCTAACGCTTGTTGTTGCAGCGCCGGGTTGCTGCCTGCCAGCATCGGGATCTCGCTATATTGTAAGCCTTCCATCTCCAGACGGAAATCAGGACCTGAAGTTCCCTGAGAGCTGCGGGAACTGGCATACAGCGTCACGCCGCTTTGGCTGCCGTTACGCAGGGCAATCATGGGTTTGATATAGCCAATCTGTTCCGGCGTTGCCAGGATATACGCGGCGTCGACGCTGCCGCCACTGCTGACAGGCACGTCGCTCGGGCTACCCAGGGCGCTATCCTGCGCTGATGGCAGGGTTGATACCGGAGAGCCGCTCAACGAGATACCGCTGTTGACGCTGCCGCGCAGTTCGGCGGTTGAACCTAAACGCTGTTGCAGTACCGTACCGCCGCCCAGCTTCAGCCACTCGTTGGCAAAGGCGCTAACCACCCGATCGCCTAATGCGCCGCGCGGTACCAGCAGCAGCGGAGTCTGCTTGCCCTGATCGTGAATATGATGCGCCGCATCGCGGGCTTCATCTTCCGGGGAGAGCGCGAAATAGCAGATATTAGCTCGGCTTTCGACTTTCTCCGGCTGGTTCAGCGCCAGCACGTTCAGTGAAGTATTGCTTTTAACAACATCTTCGACGTTCTCTTTTAGCAGCGGACCAACAACGATGGTTGCGCCGTCCTGCTGTACCTGGGCCAGCAGTTGACTCATCGGCTGGGTGGTGGTGTCGTAAATTTTCAGCTCGGCGGAAGGGTTCGCCGGAGTGGCGGTGACCGCTTGAGTCTGCGGAACCGTCGTCGCCGGTTGGCTGGTGGCTTCTGCGGTAGCGTCGGTGGTTTGAGGCGTCGGGGCCTGGACTGCCGTCGGTGCGGTAACCGGAGCGGTAGTTTGTACCTGGTCGGCTGCCGGGGCCTGTACCGGCGTTTGTGCGTTATTGGTGGTGGTGAGATCGGTCACTTCCGCCTGCGACGGACTTACCACGGCGCTATCGGTAACATTGGCTGCCTGAGCGACCTGCGCGGGTACTGCGCTTCCTGCGACGGCAGGTGCGCCGTTTTTCGCCGCTTCAAAGCCCTGCTGAATTGTGCGACCAAATATCGCCGCCTGGCCGTTAAGTGGCAGCAGTAGGGCGATTTTATTGGTTGATGCGGCCTGGTAATTTTGCATATTAACTAGCTGAGTCGGCAGCATTTTCGCGCCCGGGTTTTGCGGGTAGCGGGTCTGCCAGTCTTTAACGCCCGCTTTCAGCATTGTTGGATCGTTGCGATTGTCAAACCACATACGCTGCAGATCCAGCCAGCCTTGCAGCACGTTTTCGTCGGCGTTAATCACCAGCGCGTTGGCTTGCTCTCGGGTCATCGCGGTGAGCGCTTTCCAGGTCGCGTCGATATTCTTCTGCTTTTGCGCAGCCTGGCTTAGCAGCGGCTGCTGGGCAATCAAGGCTCGCAGAAGATTCAGCGATGGTTGCCCCTGGCTGGCGTCAATTTGCGCCTGCCAGTAGCGGGGCTGCTGATTCTGCTCAAGCGTTGCCGGGTCGAGCTTGCTCAGCAGAGACTGCGCGCCCTGGAAATCGTTCTGCGCCAGCTTCACTTCAACCGCCAGCAGCGACTGCTCACGGCTTTGCGCGCTGTTGAGGTTCGACGGCAGCTGATTGAACAGGTCGATAGCCTGTGGTTTCTTACCTTCCTGCAGCAGTGCACGAATGGCGAGTAATTGCCAGTTGGTCTTGCTATCATTCGCGCTTTGCTGCATTTGTTGCAGGTAGTAACTGGAGTCTGCTTGTGCCGTACCCTGCAAATACGCCGTGCTTTGATCCGGAGTATGGGTGCCACAGCCAGCAAAGATCAGAGCGGCCAGCAGTACGGGCAGACAACGCACGGGTTTAGAACGAAGAAATGTTGACGGTACCATATGTATCCAGTGATATTTTTTTGGCTCAATGCTCAATATTAAATCGGCAATACGGACGAAACAATGAAACAACACGAATCAGCAGATAATTCTCAGGGACAGCTCTATATTGTGCCCACTCCGATAGGGAATCTGTCTGATATCACGCAACGCGCGCTGGAAGTGTTGCAAGCCGTTGATTTAGTTGCAGCGGAAGACACCCGCCATACCGGTTTGCTGTTGCAACATTTTGCGATTAACGCCCGTTTATTTGCGCTTCACGACCATAATGAACAGCAAAAGGCGGAAACACTTCTGGCGAAATTAAAACAAGGGCAAAACATCGCGCTGGTTTCGGACGCCGGAACGCCGCTGATCAACGATCCTGGTTACCATTTGGTGCGCGTTTGCCGTGAAGCTAATATCCGCGTAGTACCTCTGCCCGGCCCCTGTGCGGCAATCGCGGCGCTGAGCGCGGCGGGGCTGCCATCGGATCGTTTTTGCTACGAAGGTTTCCTGCCGGCCAAATCCAAAGGGCGTCGCGATACGCTCAAGGCGCTGGAAGAAGAACCGCGCACGATTATCTTTTATGAGTCAACTCACCGCTTGCTGGAAAGCCTGGAAGATATCTGTACGGTGCTAGGGGAGTCCCGCTACGTGGTGCTGGCACGTGAGTTGACCAAAACCTGGGAATCAATCCACGGCGCGCCAATCGGCGAGCTGCTGGCATGGGTGAAAGAGGACGAGAACCGTCGCAAAGGCGAAATGGTGCTGATCGTTGAAGGTTTCAAAGCGCAGGAAGAGGCGCTGCCAGCGGTTGCGCTGCGTACGCTGGCCCTGCTGCAGGCCGAGCTGCCGCTGAAAAAAGCCGCCGCCCTGGCCGCAGAGATCCACGGCGTGAAGAAAAACGCGCTGTATAAGTATGCTCTGGAGCAGCAGGGGTAATATTAGCCGACTTGCCGCCTTTCCCTGGCGAGCGCCGGGAAAGGCGGGTTTAGCTACCTCTACCTTACCGTCGCGGTGAGCGTCGCCGTACCGTGGAACGGTCCTGGCTGGAGTACCCCGCCAACCAGGTTGTATGGCGTCGCCTTCATCCTGATAGTTCCTGCAGCTGATTCTTCTAAAGAGATAATTCCGTTATTAAAAGGGATATTGCCCCCACCTGTGTTCGTCTGAATACCAATGTCTGCGACATTATCTGATTCCCTCCGTCAGCGCCTGGTAATCCTCAGATCCCGTTACGCCGCCATATAGCGTAAAGGTGTTGCTCAGGCCGTAAATCGCCGTTGTTTCAATAAACTCCGGCTCTTTGCTGTCTTCAGAGCTTGCCGCCCGAAAGCGCCCGGCGGTGACGCTATATTTGAGATGTCCTGGCCGCTGCATCTATTGGTAATTATGCTCTGGTCTGTATTGACATGTTGTTTATTGAATAGAATTATCCAACAGGCAGTTTACCTTGCTATGTAGCCACAGGAACGAGGCGGGGATGGACGTTGAGACCGTTTGCGTAAGGTACTTTCTGGTGGCCTCCTTTTTTCCTTCTCCTGCAATGAGTAACAGGATTTCTTTGGCATTCAGGATATCCTTCAGGCCCAGTGTGATCCCTTGTTCAACGGAATGTCCGGCTGTTTTTAACATGTCATGCTGGCGCGTTTGCTCATCAAGGTTGCTGATATGACAAAACGGTTCCAGATCTTCTCCTGGTTCATTCAGCCCGAGGTGGCCGTTTTTCCCCAATCCCAGGACACATAAATCAATGCCGCCCTTGCTGGTGATCAGGTCAGTGACGCGCTCGCACTCCTTATTATCGATATTTTCCGATCTAAAGCCTATAAGTTGCTCTTCCTGTAAGCCCAGCGGTTGGACAATGTGCTGCTGCAAGAAGGACTCGCACGTGCCCGGCGTTTGCAATGGAATACCCACCCACTCATCGAGCTTCACAAATGTCACCTGACTGATATCCATCTGACGCTGGCGTATTTTGTCGACAAAATAGCGGTAGGTGAGTAACGGCGTACTTCCTGTAGCCAGGCAGATTACAGCATCAGGTTTGTTCTGTATGAAGGCTACCAGATGCTCGCTGGCGCGATCGCTTAACGTGTTGTAGTTGTGGCATGGGTGTACATTTTGCATTTGTAGCTAATTCCTTTAAAAGGGGCATTGCTGTCATGCCCCTTGGTCCGTTTAAAGAATACCGAGCGCGGATGAGACAATTGAAAGGATAAACGTCACGCCGATTAGCAGAACCGGATGCGCTTTTTTCACGCGCAGGAGGTAATACATCAGCAGCGTGTAGCCCATAGGTAAGATATTCGGGAAGACTTTATCGAAGAAGTCTTGTTGGAGCGCAACTCTGTGCGTACTGTCGATGGCAAATGAGGTCACGACGTTAATGTGCACATAGGACGCGATAAGCCCACCAATAACGGTAATACCGAGGATCGTCGCCGATCGGGCAATCATCTGCGAGTTTTCCCTCACCTTATCAATAGCTTTGACACCGACCGAGTAGCCGATATGGGTCCAGCCGACGCGCAGGAAAAAAATCATCAAGTAGACGGCGAAAAACAGAATGGGTCCCAGTACATTCCCCTGACTGGCGAAAGATGAGCAGATCCCCGCCATGATCGGCAGTAAGGTGAACCAGAATATTGCATCACCGATCCCTGCGATTGGCCCAAACAAAGCCACTTTTAAGCCCTTAATCGTGTCCCGGTTTTCTCCTTTTTCTTCCATTGAGATCAACAACCCCATCAGGAATCCGACAAGGTTTGGGTGGGTGTTGATAAATTCCAGGTGATCTTTCATGGCCGCACTCAGGCCAGCTTTGTCATCCTTATAGATTTTTTTCAGAACCGGGAGCATGGCCCATGTGAATCCGCCTGCCTGCATCCTTTCATAGTTAAAACTGGCCTGAAGGAGCGATGAGCGAAAACCCAGGCGAGTAATGTCCTTTTTACTGATTTCAGATCCCATTGCTGTAATCCTCTTCATCATTCTTGCTTACGGCAGGTTGTGATTGCGCCTGCTGTTTAGCTTTCGCATTGAAAAATTCATACACGGCGAAACCTGCACCGAGTACGGCTACCGGGAGAAGGTTGTTGACCTGGATATAACAAACAAACAGGAAACCGGCGATCAGATAAGGAATGTATTGCGCTTTAAACATGACGCGCAGCAATAAGCCGAAACCGACTGCTGGGAGAATACCACCCGCCACTTCGAATCCGTGGGTTAACCAGGCTGGCATTGATTTAACCAGCGCCTGCATCGCACCTTGCGCCAGATAGGTACAGAGAAAGGCGATAATTGCGTAGGAGAAAGCGACAATGAGTATCGTCAACCAGTTCAGGCGTGCAAAGGCGCTTGTGTTTGCCTCTTTTGCCGATTTATCGGCTTTCGCCATAAAGAGTGAGAAGGCAGAGTAAAAGAACAGAATGACGTATTGCATCAGCAGGCTGAACGGCAAACCGAGACCGATGGCGGTTTTGGCATCTACGCCGGTAGACCAGGCAATAACCGTGGTCATTAACCCCGCCATAATCGGGTTCGGGGGCTGTACGCCGCCTGCGGGGGTTAGGCCAGCAAACGCCAGTTCAGTCAGACCACCGGTAATCAAACCGATGTGAATGTCGCCGAGAATTGCACCGGTTAACGTACAAACGATAATTGGTCGGAATAAAAACAGTGCTTCCAGCCAAAAATCGATTCCCAGAATGAAGACTAATGCAGCCAGGGATATTCCCTGAATAAGGGTTATTTCATGCATTTAAATCACCTCAAATAAATAAGTCCATTTATCATGAAGGAATGAGCTTGTTTTTATGCAGGGATCTGTTCTTTTTGATCTCCGGGAACATCCTGGATAAAAATATTAACGCCACTTTGCTTGATAAATTGCAAGTCATTGAGATCCTGTTCGTTGACATAAACTTTACTGCTAATCTGCTTTTTGCCTTCCGAGAAATGCATATTTCCAACGTTGACGTCTTTTAACGCAATGCCGCCTTTTATGAGTTTTCTGACTGTTTGCGGTGTGCGACAGATGAGAAATATTTTCTGATGTGGCGCAGCTTTACCGATGACGTTAATGGTTTTTTCTATAGAAAAGAACCTGATACCAAATCCGTAGGTCTCAGCAGTGATTCCCATCAGCTTCTGCTGAATATCATCTTTGGCGACGTCATCATCAACAACCACCAGCAGATTAGCGCCAATAGTTGATGTCCAGGTAACGCCAACCTGGCCATGGACTAATCGGTTATCGATACGGGTTAATAAAATATTTGGGCCACTCATATTTAAAACCTCACCATAAATAAATTAAATGAATATTTTACAATGTATTATTTATACGAAACAGGTTACTATGGTATTACTTAGCGAAACCTACCAAATAAAATACTACTTGTGTAATTTATTAACCATACTAAGCGTTACCTGATGTTTTCCCAGTAACGCTTTGAAATAAAAACACTAAGAAATAACTTTTGCAATCATTATTGTTCAACGGAAAATATTCTGTTTGCTGAACCGCAAACATTTATTTTACTTCGAACCACCTCTTTCATCGCGTCCATCCCAACGCGCATGTAGTAACGCGGGTCGTTACCTTGTGGGTTTTCGGCGAACCACGCTTTGACCGCATCAGCAAAAGCGATTTTCAGTTCGGTGGCGACATTGACCTTACACACGCCCAGCTCAATGGTGCGACGTACATATTCGTCAGGTACATCGCTTGCGCCGTGCAGTACCAGCGGTACATCAACAACTTCGCGAATTTCCGCCAGACGCTGAAAATCGATTTTAGGCGTTTTGGTATAGAGTCCGTGCGCGGTACCGATAGCAACGGCAAGGCTGTCGACGCCGGTCAATTCGACAAAGCGTTTGGCTTCCTGAACATCGGTCAGAAATGCGCTTTCCGCATCCACGCTCATGTCATCTTCTACCCCGCCCAGGCGCCCCAGTTCGGCCTCGACGCTGCAATCCTTAGCATGGCAAAAATCGACAACTGACTTCACCAACTTCACGTTCTCATCAAACGGGAAGTGGCTGCCGTCAATCATTGCACTACGCACACCAGCATTCACTTTACGGCTAATATCTTCCAAAGATTCATGGTGATCGAGATGTAGTGCCAACGGCATGTCGTAGGTGGTGGAGTAGGCGTTACACAGCGCGTAGATCTCTTCCAGCGCAATATGCTTAAAGGTGCCCGGCGTACCGGCGAGGATCACCGGCGATTGCATTTCACTGCACACTTCCAGGATTGCCTGGATCGTTTCGGCGTTATGGATGTTAAAAGCAGGGACCGCATAACCTTTAGCTTGAGCGTCCTGCAACAGATACTTGGTAGAAATAATGCTCATGATGCGATCCTCTTAAGCCTGCCATGGATGAATAACGACGCCTTGCACCACGCGATTAACGGTACCGCTGACGGACGGGCTATCCGGCGTATTGCCGACATTGATGGACTGCGTGAGGGCAAAAACCTGAGCGTACATCAGGAAGCAAAAAGTCAGTTCCATGTCGATGAACGGACGAGCAGAAGGCAGCAGGATATGCGGGCCAGCTTCGATAACTGCGTCTGTTTCTGCGGCAATGGCGACGACGCGCATGGCCTGCTTGTCACGACGTAATTCAGCCAGCAGGTCGAGGTCGTACTGACGGGTGTAAGGATGGCTGGAGACATACACGACGATCAGCGTTTCGTTATTCACCAGTGATTTTGGACCGTGGCGGAAGCCGGTAGGGGAATCATAAAACGCTGCCAGCTTACCTGCCGTCAGTTCCAGTACTTTCAACGCAGATTCACGCGCTGTGCCCTGCAATCCGCCGCTACCGAGGTAAACAATCCGCTTCCAGGGTTCATTGCCAAATACGCCGTGACTGAAATCGCCAAATGAAGTCAGGATCGTCTGGCAGCGATTGGCGACATCGCGGAAGGTTTGGCTATTGATCGCTTCCGGCACAAATACAGCGAGACAGCTGGCCATCATGGTGGTGATGCTGCTGGTCATCGCAAAACCGCGATCGTGCGTCTCTGCGGGCATCAGCAGGGCAAAGGCATTACTGCTCTTCACCGCATTTTGATACAGGCTGCCCGCTTCGTTGCAGGTGATTGAGAGATGGTAGCACTCGGGCACAAACTGATTCGCCAGCTCAACGGCGGCAACGCTCTCCGGGCTGTTGCCGGAACGGGCGAAAGAGACCAGCAGTAACGGATGCGCTGGATTCAGATAATCCATAGGGTTGGTGACAAGATCGGTGGTAGGGACGGCGCTGATATTTGTCCCGGTGTGGCTGGAGAGCCACGGCGCGATAATATCGCCGATAAACGCCGAGGTTCCGGCCCCGGTCAGTACGATCCGCAGATCTTTTTTGCGCAACAGCGGTGTGAGAAAGTCGTCAATTGCCGGACGAATACTATCGATGTTGTTAAGCGAGCGGATCCAGCAGGCTGGTTGCTGGCGGATCTCTTCTTCTGTCCAGGTTCCGGTTGTCGCGTGAGCAGGGGTATAGGTTTCTGGCATAACTCAGTCCTTAGTCTTGTGAATTCCACATCAGACGCTGGCAAAATGTCGCTATCTTTCGTTTCGTTTCACTTAGTCGTGTGTTCGGTTGATTAAAATTTATATGAAAGAAATCGAAAGTTCAATGATGCGAAATGAAATAAAACGAAATTTGTGATCGCATTAGCGCAGACCCTTATTATCTTATTGATCTTCAATGAATAGATTTAATGCAGGCAGGAGCAGGGTTTTATGAAGCGAAAGGAAAAGAAAGGCCTTGCGATCGGAGACCGCAGGCCAATATAAGGCAAAATGAAAGGGTTAAAGGGGGAAAGACTGACCCTGAATCCAGATTTGTTGTAAATGCAGGCGCTCATTGAGAGCGATAATGTTGGCGCGTTTACCCGCTTTTAGCGATCCCACCTGGTGGTCGATGCCTAACAGACGAGCTGGATGCAACGAAGCCATATGAATGGCCTCTACTGCGGCGATCCCTGTAAACGAGACCATATTGCGAACCGCCGCATCCACTGACAGCGTACTTCCCGCCAGGCCGCCGGAAGCGGTTCGAACGATACCATCATGCATTTCTACGTTTTCGCCGCACAGCGTATAGTGCCCGTCGGGCATACCGGCGGCCTGCATCGCATCGGTGATCAGCACCAGCCGATCTTTTGCGCAGCAGCAGCACAGCTTCATGGCTGCCGGATGAACGTGGTGCCCGTCAGCGATAAGCTCAAGCCATGCTCGTGGGTCAGTTAACCCTGCGCCGACCATACCTGGTTCCCGGTGATGCAAACCGGTCATGCCGTTATAGCAGTGCACTAATCCGTCCGCGCCTGCGTCAAAGGCGGCGTGAGTTTGCTCCCAGGTCGCCGCGCTATGGCCCAACATTACCCGCACATTTTGCTGCTTCAGATGGCGAATTGCCTGCAAAGCGCCGGTTTTTTCTGGCGCCAGCGCGACCACGCGTAAGGTGTGCCGGGAAATAGCAATCAGCTCGTCCAGTTCACTAAATTCCAGCTCGCGGAACAGCTCTGGAGGATGTGCGCCCTTGTTCTGTGGCGTGAAGTACGGCCCTTCCAGATAGCTTCCCAACACCTGTGCACCAGGTCCGCCGGAATGGCAGCGTTGTGCTATGCGTTCCAGCGCGCCGTGAATCTGTTTCAGTGGCGCGGTAACGGTGGTGGGTAGCCAGCTGGCTACCCCTTCACGTGCTTTATGCATCGCCAGTTTGTCGAGCGTATCCGGTGCGTCATCCATGACATCGACGCCCGCGCCACCGTGCACGTGGATGTCGATATATGCCGGACAAAGTAGTTCTGCGTCACGCTGCGCGATACCCGTGGGAATTGGCTCTAACGCAGTGATGACGCCCTCTTCAATGTGTAACTGATGATCGTCAAGCCAGCCAGATTCTGTAAGAAGACGTCTGGCGCGAAGAATTTTCGTCATATCCCTTCCTCAACGGGCTTTTCCTCGCGGCACTGTTCCAGTTCATCAACCAGGCTGGTTAAACCACGGTGCCCGCACTCCAGCGCCTGTAAACGAAAAGTTTTGCTGTCTAACCCTTCACGGTCCATTACCATTTCCAGCAGCAACTGCAAATTCGTGCCGGTGATGACTTCCCACCCGGTGTGTTGCAACGCCATCGTTGAGGCGACGCGAAACGGCGTACCACCCAGAAGGTCGGTCAGAAAAACGATATTTTCCTGATGGCCTAGTTCGTCAATAGCCTGCTCGAACTGCGAGGTGAGCAACGCGGTGGTCGAGGTCTCCGGAAAATCGATGGCAATGAACCGCGACTGCTCGCCAAGGATTTGCTTCATGGCTTTTTCCATTCCACTGGCAAATCCGCCGTGACCCGTCAAAATAATACCTATCATCTACAGCCCCTTGTATTTACAGGAAGTGACAGAACTTACCTACGACACCGAGTACTACGGTGATGCCGATAAGGCGTAGCGGACTCCAGCCGCGACGCACCAGCCAGTACATGGTCAGGGTATAGACCAGTGGCAAAAATGCGGGCATCAGCTTATCGATAACATCCGCCTGAAGTTTCACCACCGCATCGCCTGCGGTAATTTCCAGCGTGGTGCTAAGGCGTACATAAGTGGCAACCAGCGCGCCAATCACCGTCATACCGACGATAGATGCCGCATGCCCAACCTTTTTGGTATTGGCTTTGATCAGCGGAATGGCCGCGACTCCCATGCGGTAAGCATAATGCGCCAGACCAAAACGCAGGCCGAGATGCACGACGTTGAAGAACACGATGAAAACCACCGCGCCAAGAATCGAACCTTGTAACGCCAGACTTGCCCCAATACCGCCGCAAATGGGTAATAATGTCAGCCAGAACATCGCATCGCCAATCCCGCCAAGCGGTGCGCCGACGGCAATTTTGGTGCTCTGAATGCTGTTTACATCTTGCTTAGAGCGCTCCATCGCAAGAATAATACCGATAACAAAGGTCACCAGAAACGGATGGGTGTTGAAGAAGCCCATATGCCCCTTCATGGCGCGCGCCAGGTCACGTTTGTTGGTGTGGATTTTTTTCAATGCGGGCAGTAAACCGTACAGCCAGCCGGAAGCCTGCATACGTTCGTAGTTAAAGGAAGCCTGTAGCAGCATTGAACGCCAGGCCACGCGGTTGATATCTTTTTTCGTCAGCTCTGCACCGATTTTTTGGTCTTCATAGACGTTCTCATTGGTGCCGGAAAGGAGCGTCTCTTCGGTATCGGAGACGTTCGGTAGTGTCGTTTGATTAGATGCCATCTTCGAATTCCTCTTTCTGTGCTTCTGGAGCAGTAGGCTCGGGGGATTTACGTAGAAAATCGATCAGTGCCATGGCCAGCGCAGCGGCGGCGATCGCCAGCACCGGGAGTTTAAGCCAGGCGGCGGCAACAAAACCGAGGATGAAATAGGGGATGTACACGTTTTTCATCATGATTTTCAGCAGTACTGCGAACCCAATGGCAGGCATAATGCCGCCAGCGACGCCCAGGCCGTCGATCAAACGCGTTGGCAGAACGTCAATTGCCGTTTTTGCATGTTCTGCGCCAAAGTAAATAGGCAAGAAGGCGCATAAGAAGTAGAACGTCCCAAGCGCCAGCAGCGCCAGATAGTTCACCCGCTCAATCCCTGCGGTATCGGCGTTTGAGGCCATACGATCGCAACGCGCCATAACCCCCGACATGATAGAGAACAGGAAAGTAATCCCCATTTGCACCGCAACAGCAAACGGCACGGCGACGCCGACGGCAACTTCAGGCTTCACGCCAGTGGTAATGGCGAAGGTTGTCCCGACGATGGTACCGATAATCACGTTCGGCGGCTGAGCGCCAGCCAGCGGTGCCAGGCCCATCCACACCAGTTCCAAAGTACCGCCGGTCAAAATACCGGTATGCAGATCGCCCAGAATCAGGCCAACCAGCGGCCCAAGCACCACCGGGCGGTGCATATGCGTTAAGCCGTTGAACATATCCAGGCCTGCAATAAAGGCGAGAATACCCAACGCAAAAGCCTGCAACAGACTGATTTCCATTATGAATCCCTCAAATTAGTTTAAAGAGATCCAAAGCGGGTTCTGTCGGAACGCCCTGAACGAAGCATTCCACGCCGGCAGCTTTCAGGCCGTTGAACGCAACAATATCATGAGCGTCGACAGAAACCGTTTTGGCAACTTGTTGTTTGCCATTGGCGTAGTGCATATTTCCCACGTTGATACGCGTGACGGGAACGCCACCTTCAATCAGCTTGAGAAAATCTGCGGGTGAGCGGCAGACCAGCAAAATTTTCTGCCGGTCGGCGGCGCGGTGAATGTTGTCGATGACTTTTTGCAGCGACCAGAAGCGTACGGCAATTCCTTCCGCCAGCACCATTTCCATCAGGTTCTGCTGGACGGAATCTTCAGCCACTTCATCGTTGGCGACCAGCACCAGATTAGCTCCCGCAAATCCGACCCATTGCACGCCAACCTGACCGTGGATTAACCGTTCGTCGATACGACATAACACAATATTTGGCATAGCGTTTTCCTCTTCGTTGTTATCCGTTTTGGGATATAACGCCCAGGCAGGCGGTGTGGTACTGCTGCAGTATGTCCTGAATGTGGTTGATGATGAGTTCTCGCGGCGTTGCGTTGAGATCTCCCTCGCGCACTTTTACGTACTGCAAAGGCAAATACTGGCTGATCAGCGGCAGTGGGATAGGCTCGTCCGCCAAGTTACGTACCAGACGTTCGAAGGCATCATCAATCTGGCTGTCCGGCCAATAGTAACGAACCCGATCTGAGTAGCTATAGCCACGGGCCAGGCGACGCGCGTTGCCGTCACCATGGTAATGGCTCTGCCAGTATTCCGGTCGATCGAGCATCACCGTTTCGAGTACATAACGCAGTCCGGAACAGGCTTTAGCAGGGAGTAACTCTTCTTCGATTGCTGCGAGGGAAAATAGCGCTTCACGCAGGGCGAAGGTCAGGGCCGGGCCAACTTTCAGGATCGCAAAGTGGTCTTTAACCAACTGGTGCAAAGAGTGCGGGGTTTGATAATCCGTCGAGTGCGCTTCAAATATCAGCGTGTCGTACGCTTCTACCATCTTGCTTAACGCGACAGCTTTCTGTGGTTGATAATCGATGATGTGCGTGTGGTCAAACTCCACGCCGGGCTGGACAACAAGAGCAATGATGCGCGGCCAGATAGCGTCCAGACCCTGTTTTTCAAATGCATGGTGATGAGCTTCCAGCGTGGCGCGTGCCGCTTCTGGTGTGGTGACCTCCAGCTCGGTTAACGTTTCATGAGCGCCGCCGGGAACCGGAACTTCAGTACCAATAACGTAGACAAGATCCGATTCGCCAAAGTGTTCAATGCAGGTTAACTCGGCAACCTTCGCCAGACGTGCGGCACGTTCAGCAACGATGGCGTCCGTCAACGGAACGGGGTCGCCCTGGCAGGACATGCTGCAATCAAGGTGGATCTTTTTAAATCCGGCTGCCACATAACTTTTAATGAGGTCGTCGGCATTACCCATCGCCTGTTTTGCTGGCAGATTTTGCCAGCGGTTGGGGCCAAGGTGATCCCCACCCAGAATCAGCTGATCTTGGGAAAAATGAAGCGAGTCGGCGAGCTGGTGGACAAAGTCACGGAAATCTGCTGGCGTCATACCCGTGTAACCGCCGAACTGATCAACCTGATTGGAGGTCGCTTCTATCAGCAATGGTGTGCCGTTGGCGTGGGCGTAGCGTATTGCGGATTCCAGTACCAGTGGATGAGCGGAACAAACGGCATAAATCCCGTTGGCCTTCCCCCGTTTATGCTGTTCCACTATTTTGGTCAGATGTTTCACTTTCCTCTCCAGTTCAGATAATTACGGCATTAATCTTTCGTTTTGTTTCAGTTAATACTGCATCATGGTCTTGTGAAAATAAAACGAAAGATAATAGTTTTCCGATCTGTTTCACAAAAGAAACGTAATGAAAGGTTTCAGCGATGCTATAGCGTGCGGATAACGCGCCCATGGGCTTGCATTCCGTTAAAAGAAAGGCGTTAATAGGCAAAACGAAATGAAACGAAAGAATTGACCAAAGGATTTCATATGAGCAATACCGACTCTTCTGCGGGCAAACGCATAACGGGCACCAGCGAAAGGCGTGAGCAGATCATCCAGCGGTTGCGACAGCAGGGAAGCGTGCAGGTGAACGATCTTTCCGGATTGTTTGGCGTGTCGACGGTAACTATTCGCAACGATCTGGCATTCCTGGAAAAGCAGGGCATTGCCGTTCGTGCGTATGGTGGGGCGCTGATTTGCGACAGTCATACGCCAGGCTCGGAACCTTCTGTTGAAGATAAAAGCGCCCTCAATACGGCGGTAAAACGTAGTATTGCCAGGATGGCCGCTGAACTGATAAAGCCAGGACATCGGGTGATTCTGGACTCCGGTACCACCACTTACGAAATTGCCCGCCTGATGCGCCAGCATACCGATGTGATTGCGATGACCAACGGCATGAATGTCGCCAATGCATTACTGGAGGCGGAAGGCGTTGAACTGTTGATGACCGGGGGGCACCTGCGTCGCCAGTCGCAATCTTTTTATGGCGACCAGGCGGAGCAATCTTTGCAGAACTACCACTTCGATATGCTGTTTCTCGGCGTTGATGCCATTGATTTAGAGCGTGGTGTCAGTACGCATAATGAAGATGAGGCGAGGCTTAACCGTCGGATGTGTGAAGTGGCAGAGCGGATTATTGTGGTCACTGATTCCACAAAATTCAATTGTTCCAGCCTGCATAAAATCATTGATACGCAGCGTATCGATATGATTATCGTTGATGAAGGCATTCCTGCTGACAGCCTGGAAGGGTTACGGAAGAATGGAATAGATGTGATTTTAGTCGGTGCCTGAAGTTTTTACAAAAGCCCTCTCCCGCAGGGGAGAGGGCTAAATATCTTAGTATCACGTCACCGGCGCTGGGTTAAACACCGCTAGCTGATTATGTAAGCCCCACTGATCCGAGAAGGTTTTCTTGCGGCCGCTGGCGACATCAAGAATAAATTCAAACAGCTTCAGACCCACGTCTTCGATAGTCTCTTCACCGGTGGCGATGGTTCCCGCGTTGATATCCATTAAGTCAAACCAACGATTCGCCAGCTCGGTACGCGTCGCCATCTTAATGACCGGCACCGCGACCAGGCCATACGGCGTACCGCGACCGGTGGTGAATACCTGCACCGTGATCCCAGAGGCCACCTGCTGGGTACCGCAGACAAAATCACTGGCTGGCGTTGCGGCGTAAATCAGGCCGCGTTTGGTTGGACGCTGTCCCGGAGAAAGCACTTCGGCAATCGCGCTCTTACCGGATTTCGCGATAGAACCGAGCGCCTTTTCCACCACGTTTGCCAGGCCGCCTTTCTTGTTGCCTGGGGAAGGGTTGGCGCTGCGGTCGGTTTTGCCCATATCGAGATAGTTATCGTACCAGGCCATCTCTTCCAGCAGACGTTTACCCACTTCTTCGTTGATGGCGCGTGGCGTCAGCAGATGGATGGCATCGCGCACTTCGGTCACTTCGGAGAACATCACGGTTGCGCCGCAGCGCACCAGCAGGTCGGACGCATAGCCCACCGCCGGGTTGGCGGTCACGCCAGAAAACGCATCGCTGCCGCCGCACTGCATACCGACCACCAGCTCGGAGGCCGGGCAGGTTTCACGTTGGCGCTGGTTCAGTTTCTCCAGATGCCGCTCGGCAACTTGCAGAATATCGTCGACCATCGATTTAAAACCGACGTGCTTTTCGTCTTGCAGGCTAACGATACTGGCGCTATCCACCGGGATGCTTTTCACATCATCGGTACCTTCCAGCAGACGCTCTGGCTGAAGTTTTTCGCAGCCGAGGCCAATTACCATCACTTCGCCGCCGAAATTCGGGTTAAGCGCAAGGTTGTGAATGGTACGGATAGGCACGACCGCCGCCGGGGCGTTAATCGCCACGCCGCAGCCATAAAGGTGGTTCAGGCCGACTACGCCATCAACGTTGGGATATTTCGGCAGCAGATCGCGTTCGATAATTTTAACCACGTAATCTACAACGCCCGCCACGCAGTGCACGCTGGTGCTAATGCCGAGCAGGTTTTTGCTCCCCACGCTACCGTCCGCGTTGCGATACCCTTCGAAGGTGTAGCCTTCCAGCGGCGGCAGTGGCTCGGGAACTTTGGTCGCCAGTGGCAGGGTGTTGAGCGGTGGCGCTTCCGGCAGCTCGACCAGCGATTCATCAATCCAGCTACCCTGCGCGATATCACGTACCGCGTAGCCAATCACTTCGCCATAGCGGATGATTTCACCGTGTGCGGGAATATTGACCAACGCGACCTTATGGCCTTGCGGGATATGTTCAACGAGCGTGAGTCCATCAGGGAAACGCGTTCCGGCCGTTAAACCTCGATCGTTAACAATAATCGCCACATTATCCGTTTCGTGTACTTTTATATAAAACGCCGTCGGCGATTCTTGTCTAATTTCAATGTCAGCCATTGTCCAGTATTCTCCAGCAAGGTGCGAATAATAAAATAAAACGGTTATATCCGTCATATTTCAAGCTGCATGTGCGTTGGCTTTCCTCGCTCACCCCAGTCACTTACTTTAGTAAGCTCCTGGGGATTCCCTTCGTTGCCGCCTTCATGCAACTCGAAATATTTAGGGTATATTCAATTTCTGATGCTCAGATTTGTGGAATTAAGAATGTCAGGTGTTTAGATTTAAAAATGTGATCTAAATCACTCATTTTTGCGAGAGGGAGTCAGGTATAGAAGGAAATCACAGGAACTGTGCATCAGCGCCCACTGATTATTGCATTTGCACAATTATAATGGTTTTTGTTATCTCTTTGTGGGGTTTATGCACAGTGATCAAATACCGTGAGCTGATTATACTGAGTCATGCTTGCAATGCGTCGGATAAGTAAATCGACAGTATCTAAGATCGATTTATAAATAACTAAAATCACACCAGTAATAAATGATGGAAGGTGTGTCGTACCTGAGGAATATAAAATGAGTGTGGATGCAGCAATAGAGCAGAAAAAGGGTATGCCAACCCGATATTTAATTCTGTTGATAATATTTATTGTTACTGCCGTTAACTATGCAGACCGTGCGACGCTATCTATTGCCGGTACCGAAGTGGCGAAAGAGTTGCAGCTGAGTGCAATCTCAATGGGTTATATTTTCTCCGCTTTCGGTTGGGCCTATTTGCTGATGCAAATTCCAGGCGGCTGGCTGCTGGACAAATTTGGCTCGAAGAAAGTCTACACCTACAGCCTGTTCTTCTGGTCGCTGTTTACCTTCCTGCAAGGCTTTGTGGATGTATTTCCGCTGGCCTGGGCGGGTATCTCAATGTTTATCATGCGTTTTATGCTGGGCTTCTCGGAAGCACCTTCTTTCCCGGCAAACGCCCGTATCGTTGCGGCCTGGTTCCCGACCAAAGAACGCGGTACCGCATCCGCTATCTTTAACTCCGCACAATATTTTTCTCTGGCGCTGTTCTCTCCGTTGCTGGGCTGGCTGACTTTTGCCTGGGGCTGGGAACATGTGTTTACCGTCATGGGTGTGATTGGTTTTGTCCTGACCGGTCTGTGGGTTAAGTTCGTTCACAACCCAACCGACCATCCGCGGATGACCAAAGAAGAGCTGAAGTTTATCTCTGAGAACGGCGCAGTTGTCGATATGGATCATAAAAAGCCGGGTAGTGCAGCGGCCAGCGGTCCTAAACTTCACTATATCAAGCAGCTGTTGACCAACCGCATGATGCTGGGCGTGTTCTTCGGCCAATATTTTATCAACACCATCACCTGGTTCTTCCTCACCTGGTTCCCGATTTATCTGGTGCAGGAAAAGGGGATGTCGATTCTGAAAGTGGGTCTGGTGGCATCTATTCCAGCGCTGTGCGGCTTTGCCGGCGGGGTGCTGGGTGGAGTGTTCTCCGACTATCTGATTAAACGTGGTTTTTCTATCACCGTGGCGCGTAAGCTGCCGATTGTCCTCGGAATGCTGCTGGCCTCGACCATCATTCTGTGCAACTACACCGATAATACCGTGTTGGTGGTGAGCCTGATGGCACTGGCCTTCTTTGGCAAAGGATTTGGCGCACTGGGCTGGCCGGTGATTTCCGATACCGCTCCGAAAGAGATTGTTGGCCTGTGCGGCGGTGTATTTAACGTATTTGGTAACGTCGCTTCCATCGTAACTCCGCTGGTTATTGGTTACCTGGTGAGCGAGCTGCATTCATTCAACGCAGCGCTGGTCTTCGTAGGATGTTCGGCTCTGATGGCGATGGTTTGCTATCTGTTTGTTGTCGGCGACATCAAACGTATGGAACTGCAGAAATAATTAACGGTTAAGTGACAAGGTATAAGCGATGAATAACGATATCTTCCCGAACAAATTTAAGGCGGCCCTGGCGGCGCATCAAGTTCAGATCGGCTGCTGGTCCGCGCTCGCAAGCCCTATCAGCACTGAAGTTTTAGGTTTGGCTGGCTTTGACTGGCTGGTGCTGGACGGCGAACATGCGCCGAACGATATCTCAACCTTTATCCCACAGCTGATGGCGCTGAAAGGCAGCACTAGTGCGCCAGTTGTGCGCGTACCGACCAATGAGCCGGTGGTTATTAAGCGCCTGTTGGACATTGGTTTCTATAACTTCCTGATTCCGTTTGTAGAGACGGAAGAAGAAGCAGTCAATGCCGTTGCTTCTACGCGTTATCCGCCAGAAGGCATTCGCGGCGTCTCCGTATCACACCGCGCCAATATGTTTGGCACCGTGCCTGATTACTTCGCGCAGTCGAACAAAAACATCACCATCCTGGTGCAGATCGAAAGTCAGCAAGGCGTGGATAACGTCGATGCGATCGCCGCGACCCCGGGCGTCGACGGTATTTTTGTCGGCCCAAGCGATTTGGCCGCCGCGTTAGGCCATCTGGGCAATGCTTCCCACCCGGAAGTACAAAAAGCTATCCAGCACATCTTTGCCGTCGCGAAAAAGCACGGTAAGCCAAGCGGCATTCTGGCGCCGGTTGAAGCGGATGCGCGTCGTTATCTGGAATGGGGCGCAACCTTTGTCGCTGTCGGCAGCGACCTGGGCGTATTCCGTTCGGGCACGCAGAAATTAGCTGATTCCTTTAAGAAATAACCACCACCGAAACTAGAGAGATAAAGACATGACAATGAAAGTTGGTTTTATTGGCCTTGGTATCATGGGTAAACCAATGAGTAAAAACCTCCTCAAGGCAGGTTACTCGTTGGTGGTTGCTGACCGTAACCCGGATGCTATTGCAGAAGTGATTGCCGCAGGCGCGGAAACCGCCACGTCGGCGAAAGCCATTGCTGAACAGTGTGACGTGATCATCACCATGCTGCCGAACTCTCCGCATGTGAAAGAGGTGGCGTTGGGCGAAGGCGGCATCATTGAAGGCGCGAAGCCGGGTACCGTTCTGATCGATATGAGCTCCATCGCGCCTCTGGCAAGCCGCGAAATCAGCGAAGCGCTGAAAGCGAAAGGCGTGGATATGCTGGATGCGCCGGTCAGCGGCGGCGAACCGAAGGCCATCGACGGCACCCTGTCGGTGATGGTTGGCGGCGATAAAGCGATTTTCGACAAATATTACGACCTGCTGAAAGCGATGGCCGGTTCCGTAGTACATACCGGTGATATCGGCGCAGGTAACGTAACCAAACTGGCTAACCAGGTCATTGTGGCACTGAACATTGCCGCGATGTCTGAAGCGCTGACTCTGGCGACCAAAGCGGGCGTGAACCCGGATCTGGTGTATCAGGCAATCCGCGGTGGACTGGCCGGTAGCACCGTGCTGGATGCCAAAGCGCCAATGGTGATGGACCGTAACTTCAAGCCGGGCTTCCGTATCGATCTGCATATCAAAGATCTGGCGAACGCGCTGGATACCTCTCACGGCGTTGGAGCACAACTGCCGCTGACCGCTGCGGTTATGGAGATGATGCAGGCGCTGCGTGCCGACGGTCTGGGTACCGCCGACCATAGCGCTATCGCATGCTACTACGAAAAACTGGCGAAAGTGGAAGTCACTCGCTAACAAGAAGGGCGCGGATGCGCGCCCTGTAATTCTTGCCTTGCGCGGCACTGTCAGGCTACATAACTATGAAAATCGTAATCGCCCCAGACTCTTATAAAGAAAGCCTCTCGGCCACTGAGGTGGCACAGGCTATAGAAAAAGGTTTTCGGGAAATTTTCCCCGATGCGCTCTACGTGAAGGTTCCTCTCGCCGATGGCGGAGAAGGTACCGTTGAGGCGATGATTGCCGCGACGCAGGGAACCGAGATGAGTGCTTGTGTGACGGGGCCGCTGGGTGTTCCGGTTGATGCCTGCTGGGGACTTTCCGGCGATGGCAAAACCGCGTTTATCGAAATGGCGGCGGCCAGTGGACTAGGACTGGTACCTCCCGCCCAGCGCAATCCGTTATTAACCACGTCGCGCGGTACCGGCGAGCTGATTTTGCAGGCGCTGGAAAGCGGGGCGAAAAATATCATTATTGGTATCGGCGGCAGCGCTACCAATGATGGCGGCGCGGGGATGGTACAGGCGCTGGGCGCACGTCTTTGCGATGCGAATGGCGTGGAGATCGGCAACGGTGGCGGTAGCCTGTGTAACCTGAATTCGATTGATATCTCTGGTCTTGATGCGCGATTGCGCGATTGTGTTATCCGCGTGGCCTGCGACGTGACCAACCCGCTGATCGGCGATACTGGCGCTTCACGGATTTTTGGCCCGCAAAAAGGGGCCACCGAAGCCATGATCCGCACGCTGGATAACAATCTTGATCATTACGCCGATATTATTCTGGCCGACCTGCATGTTGATGTTAAGCAGGTTGCTGGCGCGGGAGCCGCAGGCGGCATGGGCGCAGCGTTGATGGCGTTTCTCAATGCTGAATTGCGCAGCGGAATCGAAATTGTGACCCAGGCGCTGAATCTGGAAGAGCATATCCTCGATTGCTCGCTGGTGGTAACCGGTGAAGGTCGGCTGGATAGTCAAAGCATTAACGGTAAAGTGCCGGTGGGCGTGGCCAGTGTGGCGAAAAAGTATCATAAGCCGGTGATCGGTATTGCCGGTAGCCTGACCCGCGACGTGGGCGTGGTTCATCAGTATGGTATTGATGCGGTGTTTAGCGTACTGACCAGCGTGACCACTCTGGAAGAGGCGTTTCGCGGCGCAGCAGACAATATTTATCATGCGTCGCGGAATATTGCGGCGACATTGCAGGTCGGGATGGTGACGGAAGGATGACAACCGGCGGCAAACCCTCTATACTTCGCGCCGAAGCTGACCAGACAGTCGCCGCTTCGTCGTCGTCCTCTTCGGGGGAGACGGGCGGAGGGGAGGAAAGTCCGGGCTCCATAGGGCAGGGTGCCAGGTAACGCCTGGGAGGCGCAAGCCTACGACCAGTGCAACAGAGAGCAAACCGCCGATGGCCCACGCAAGTGGGATCAGGTAAGGGTGAAAGGGTGCGGTAAGAGCGCACCGCGCGGCTGGTAACAGTTCGTGGCACGGTAAACTCCACCCGGAGCAAGGCCAAATAGGGGTTCACAAGGTACGGCCCGTACTGAACCCGGGTAGGCTGCTTGAGCCAGTGAGCGATTGCTGGCCTAGATGAATGACTGTCCACGACAGAACCCGGCTTAACGGTCAGCTTCCTCATTCAACAAAACCCCGTCAGAAATGGCGGGGTTTTTGCTTTCTGGTACAGGTGATTAAAAGGGAAGATGAATGACAGTCCACGACGCTATACCGAAAAGAAAGCGGCTTAACGGTCAGCTTCCTCATTCAACAAAACCCCGTCAGAAATGGCGGGGTTTTTGCTTTCTGGTACAGGTGATTAAAAGGGAAGATGAATGACTGTCCATGACGCTATACCGAAAAGAAAGCGGCTTAACGGTCAGCTTCAACTTTTCAGAAAAC
>NZ_JAPUEW010000020.1:0-21802 GCF_027492335.1 Klebsiella sp.
GCTTTCCTCGCTCACCCCAGTCACTTACTGGAGTAAGCTCCAGGGGACTCCCTGCGTCGCCGCCTTCCTGCAACTCGAATTATTTAGGGTACACTACATGATTCAGGTTGCCTTGCAGCAGCCTGACGAATCAAGTGTACCGACTCTTTTAGCGGTAGATGCTGAAAAGTTTGCCCGAATGGCACAGCGGTGTACCATCATAGCCAGCTAACTTTTCATCATTAACCGGAAACAACACATGACCTCACGCGTGATTGCCCTGGATTTAGACGGCACCCTACTGACCGGAAAAAAAGCCATCCTCCCCGCCTCGCTCGACGCACTGGCTCACGCCAGAGACGCTGGATACCAGGTGATCGTCGTCACCGGCCGACATCACGTCGCTATCCATCCTTTTTATCAGGCACTGGCTCTGGATACACCTGCAATTTGTTGTAATGGCACTTATTTGTATGATTATCATGCAAAAAAGGTTCTGGAGTCGGATCCAATGCCGGTAGATAAAGCCCTGAGCCTGACGGATATGCTGGTCGAACACGATATTCACGGCCTGATGTACGTTGACGACGCGATGCTGTATGAGCAACCAACCGGGCACGTTATTCGCACCGCTAACTGGGCGGAATCTTTACCCGTGGCGCAGCGCCCGGTATTCACTCAGGTCGCCTCTCTGGCCCAGGCGGCCCGTGAAGTGAATGCCGTGTGGAAATTCGCCCTGACCGATGAAGATACCGCTAAGCTACAGCGCTTTGCCCAGCATGTCGGCCAGACGCTAGGTCTGGAATGCGAATGGTCGTGGCACGATCAGGTTGATATCGCCCGCGAAGGCAACAGCAAAGGCAAACGCCTGGCGCAGTGGGTAGCATCGCAGGGCCTGTCGATGCAGGATGTCGTCGCTTTCGGCGATAACTACAACGATCTTAGCATGCTGGAAGCCGCCGGTACCGGCGTGGCGATGGGCAACGCAGTGGATGAAGTCAAAGCGCGCGCCAATGTGGTGATTGGTGAAAACGAAACCACCAGCATCGCTGACTACATCAATCGCCACCTGCTCTAATCAGGCGGCGATTGACACGCTTTTTATTTGCGCGTACAGCTGCTGGCCTGGGGTTATGCCCAGGTCATCACGGGCCCACGGGCTGATACGCGCCCACAGCGTTCGACCGCTAATCTCAAGCCTGACCTCAACCTGACCGTTACTTTCGATGCACTGCATCACCTGCGCGGGCAAAATATTACGGATGCTGGTTCTCTGCCCAGGCTGTAGTACCAGCGAGACATCTGAAGCCTGAATGCGGATACGCGCCGCTTCACCCTGCGGTCTGTCGAGCTGATTAACCCATATCTGCTGGTCGCCGAGCGCCAGCGCAGTCATCGCATACTGCGAATGCTGAGCGGCAATGGTTACATTGAGAATGGTGCTTTGCTGATCCTGCGGTAGCCAGGGGTGCATTATGCTGCTGCTCCACACCGCTTCCAGGCAGCCAAAAGCTTTCACTTTCCCCTCTTCCAGCACCAGCACTTTATCCGCCAGATGCTGAATCTCATCCAATGAATGGCTGACGTAGAGCATCGGGATGTTAATCTCCCGCGCCAGACGTTGCAGATAGGGCAACAGCTCGCGTTTACGTGGAATATCCAGCGACGCCAGCGGCTCATCAAGCAGCAGCAGCTCCGGTGCGGTGAGTAATGCCCGGCCAATGGCTACCCGCTGTTTTTCCCCACCGGATAGCCCTCCCGGTAGCCTGTCAAGCAGCGGCGCGATGCCAAGCAGATCCACCAGCTTATCGAACTGGTCGGCCATGCTCTTCGCCATGCCGTACTTCAGATTGCCGCGCACCTTGTAGTGCGGAAACAGGCGAGCATCCTGAAAAACATAGCCAATACGGCGTTTTTCCGGCGCCAGACAGATACGCTTTTCGACATCATTAAGCACTCTGCCGTTAAGCACGATACGCCCCTGCTGCGGGCGCGTCAGGCCACTGATGGCGTTAATCAAAGAAGTTTTTCCCGCACCAGATACGCCGAACACCGCCGTGATGCCGCTGGCGGGGAGCGTCTCACAGATCTGCAAACAGTGGGTGCCCAGCGTCTGGGTGAAATCAAGCTCGAGCATGGTTATTTCCCCATCCGTTTGCGACTAAGCCGGGCCAGCCATTCAGAAATCAGCAGCGATATCAGCGCCAGCACAATCGAAATCAAACACAGCCGTGCTGCCGCACCTTCGCCGCCGGGGGTCTGAATCAGAGTATACATAGCCGAGGGAATGGTGCGCGTTTCACCAGGAATATTAGAAACAAAGGTAATGGTCGCGCCAAATTCGCCCAGCGAACGGGCGAAGGCCAGCACGGTACCGACGATAATTCCCGGAAGCGTTAAAGGTAGGGTAATGGTGAAAAACACCCGCCAGCGACCCGCACCAAGCGTGCGTGCCGCCTGCTCAAGCTTGACATCAACCCCTTCCAGCGCCAGGCGAATAGCCCGCACCATCAGTGGAAAAGACATCACCGCCGCCGCCAGCACCGCGCCGCGCCAGCTAAAGGCAAAGCTCAGACCAAACCAGTCATAAAGCCAGCTGCCGATAAAACCACGCCGTCCCATGGCAATCAATAACAGATAGCCCACCACCACCGGCGGCAATACTAGCGGCAAGTGGAGGATGCTATCGAGCAGCGCTTTGCCGGGGAAATCCCGTCGAACCAGCAGCCAGGAAAAAAAGATCCCGAAAGGTAAGCTAAACACCACCGCCAGGGATGAAACTTTCAGGCTCAGCAGTACCGCCTGCCATTCGGGATCGCTTAAGAACATTAGTGAGTCGTAAATCCGTAACGTTTAAAAATGGCGGAAGCTTCCGGTCCTTTCAGATAGTCATAAAATGCGCTAACCGTCGCATTTTTATGTCCGTCAACGATAGCCAGCGGATATTCCACTTTCTTGTGGGAATCTTCCGGGAAGGTGCCGACAACTTTCACGCCTTTACTGGCAACGGCATCAGAGCCGTAAACAATACCCAACGGGGCTTCGCTACGTTCAACCAGCGCCAGCGCACCGCGCACGTCTTCCGCTGGAGCCAGCTTCGGTGACAGCGTTTCCCAGGCACCCAGTTTTTGCAGCGCTTCTTTAGCATAGATACCCGCAGGCACGTGTTCCGGGTCGCCAACCGCCAGACGGCCGCCTTTCAGCAGGCTAGTCCAGTCTGTTTTATCATTGATAGTGATGTCGCCCTGAGCGCTGGCTTTCGGCGCAACGACAACCAGACTATTGCCCAGTAGAGTGGCGCGTGTCGCAGTATCGATGCTCTTTTTCTCAACCGCGTAATCCATCCATTTTTGGTCAGCGGAGATAAACAGATCCGCTGGCGCGCCTGCTTCAATCTGTCGTGCCAGAGTCGATGAAGAAGCAAACGAAGAAACTACATCAACGTTTTTCTCTTTCTTATACTCTTTAGCGATATCCTGCATTGCGTTAGTCAGCGATGCCGCTGCAAACACCGTAATTTTACCATCTTCCGCCAGCGCGTGACCTGCAACACAGAGCGTTAACGTTGCTCCAGCAAAAAAGCGTAACCATTGACCTGCCATCTGAAACTCCTGTGAGTGCGTTATGTAGGAGCTAATATAGCGATAAGGTTGGGGTTTTCCCAGAGCAAATTAGGGGTAATTAGAGGCGGATCAATTGAGGGGAGAAATAAAAACGCCCGGCAGAACCGGGCGCAGGGAAATCAGTGATTTTGCGGTCTGCTGTCTTTGTGACCGGCTCCGGAGAAGAGGTTAAACACTTCGCCCAGCCCGTAAATCAGACCCAGGATGACGGCCATCACCACAGGGACCATGACTACGGCAAAAACCAGACTTTTCAATAGCTCTAACATGGTTGGCTCCAGAAAGTACGAATGCTTTATTGTAACGAATTCAGCCGGAAAAACACGCCCCATTTGTGCGGTGCCTCACAGGCCGCCGCGACAGATGCATCTTGCAAGATGACCGCTATCGGTCACAATAGCCTTTTTTCGTCAGGATATGATTATGCAGGCCGAAATTCTTCTTACCCTAAAATTACAGCAGCGCCTGTTCGCCGATCCCCGCCGTATCGCCCTGCTGAAGCAGATTGACCAGACCGGCTCTATTAGTCAGGGGGCAAAAAACGCCGGCATCAGCTATAAAAGCGCCTGGGATGCCATTAATGAAATGAATCAGCTGAGCGAACAAACCCTGGTCGATCGCGCTACCGGCGGCAAAGGTGGTGGCGGCGCCGTCCTCACCCGTTACGGGCAGCGGCTGATTCAGCTTTACGATTTGCTGGCGCAGATTCAGCAGAAAGCGTTTGATGTCCTGAGCGATGATGACGCCCTGCCCCTCGACAGCCTGCTGGCAGCCATTTCACGTTTCTCACTACAAACCAGCGCACGCAACCAGTGGTTTGGCACCATTACCGGGCGCGACCATCAGCAGGTACAGCAGCATGTTGAAGTGCTACTGGCCGACGGGCAAACCCGCTTTAAAGTCGCCATCACCGCGCAAAGCGCCGATCGTCTGGGCCTTGATGAAGGTCAGGAAGTACTCGTGCTGTTGAAAGCGCCGTGGGTCGGTATTACCCAGGATTCAACGCTGGCGGAACAGGCTGATAACCAGCTAGCCGGACGTATCAGCCATATCGAACGCGGGCCGGAACAGTGTGAAGTGCTGATGGCGCTCCCGGATGGTCAGAGCCTTTGCGCCACCCTGCCGGTGGAGCAGACACGCGATCTGACGGAAGGCGCGGAAGCGATAGCCTATTTTAATGCCGATCGCATCATTCTCGCTACGTTGTGCTAATGGCATTGACATTACGCTCGTGAAGACGTATCCCTGAAGCACATCGCTGCAAAAAGTGGGATACACAATGTCATTATTGCAAATTTCGCAAGGCACGTTTCGCCTGAGCGACACAAAAACGTTAAATATTGAGCACCTCAGCGTGCGCGCTGGCGAAAGCTGGGCTTTCGTCGGCAGCAACGGCAGCGGGAAATCAGCCCTTGCGCGGGCGCTGTCCGGCGAGCTGACGCTGCTTAGCGGGCAGCGGGAATGTACTTTCTCGCGCATCACCCGCCTCTCTTTTGAGCAGTTACAAAAGCTGGTCAGCGACGAGTGGCAACGCAACAACACCGATTTGCTCAGCCCAGGAGAAGAAGATACCGGACGCACAGCGGCGGAAATCATCCAGGACGAATTTAAAGACCCCTCTCGCTGCGCCCGCCTTGGCGAACAGTTTGGTATTGGCCATCTGCTACAGCGACGCTTTAAATATCTCTCTACCGGCGAAACGCGTAAAACGCTGCTGTGCCAGGCGCTGATGGGCAACCCCGACCTGCTCATTCTTGATGAACCGTTCGATGGACTTGATGTCGCCTCGCGCCAGCAGCTGGCGGAACTGCTGGCGACGCTTAATCGCGAAGGTATCACCCTTGTGCTGGTACTTAACCGTTTCGATGAAATACCAGAATTCGTCCAGTTCGCTGGCGTGCTGGCGGACTGCGTCCTGAGCGAAACAGGGGAAAAGCAGGCGCTGCTGAAACAGGCGCTGATCGCCCAGTTGGCGCATAGCGAAAAGCTTGACGGCATGACCCTACCGGAGCCGGACGCCCCGGCCGCGCGTCACGCGCTGGACGACAATGCACCACTCATCGTGCTGAACGACGGCAGAGTTTCTTATAACGATCGGCCGATCATTAATCACCTGAGCTGGACGGTAAATCCCGGCGAACACTGGCAGATAGTCGGCCCCAACGGTGCCGGAAAATCCACTCTCCTCAGCCTGGTCACCGGCGATCATCCGCAGGGGTATAGTAATGACCTGACCTTGTTTGGCCGCCGTCGTGGCAGCGGCGAAACCATCTGGGATATTAAAAAGCATATTGGTTACGTGAGCAGCAGCCTGCATCTGGAGTACCGCGTCAGCACCAACGTGCGTAACGTGATTCTCTCAGGCTACTTCGACTCTATCGGCATCTACCAGGCTGTTTCCGACAAGCAGCACAAGCTGGTGCAGAACTGGCTGGATATCCTCGGGATCGACAAGCGCACTGCCGATGCGCCGTTTCATAGCCTTTCCTGGGGACAGCAGCGGCTGGCACTGATCGTCCGCGCACTGGTCAAACACCCTACCCTGCTGATCCTTGATGAACCGTTACAGGGGCTAGACCCGCTCAACCGCCAGCTGGTGCGCCGCTTTATCGATGTGCTCATTAGCGAAGGTTCGACGCAGCTGCTGTTTGTTTCCCACCACGCCGAGGACGCACCGGACTGCATTACCCACCGCCTGGCGTTTATTACGAGTGGAGACGGTTACACTTACCAGGTGGGTCCGCTGGAAAATTAAGCCTGTACAGGGGTCTGCGGATCCCTGATTTTTTCAGAATTATGTCCACCGAAAATTATATCCAACTGTTTTTAAAATAAAAAAGATCAAATATGGTAATTGTGATTTTTAGTGTAAACGATTCCACCAATTTGGCCTGTGTCACACTTTTTCCATCTTTGGTATGCTATCTTCTTCTCACACGATAAGCCTATTGGAGCGAATCATGAAAGTACTGGTTACAGGTGGTAGCGGTTACATTGGAAGTCACACCTGCGTTCAACTGCTACTGCAGGGACATGAAGTGATTATTCTCGACAATCTCTGCAACAGTAAGCGCAGCGTATTGCCGGTCATTGAACGTCTCGGCGGGAAAAGCGCCACCTTTGTCGAAGGCGATATTCGTAATGAAGCGCTGATGACGGAAATTCTTCACGATCACGCGATTGAAGCCGTGATCCATTTCGCCGGTCTGAAAGCCGTCGGGGAGTCCGTCGCCAAACCGCTGGAATACTACGACAATAACGTAACCGGCACGCTGAAATTAGTTTCCGCTATGCGCGCTGCTGGCGTGAAAAACTTCATTTTTAGCTCCTCCGCCACCGTCTACGGCGACCAGCCAAAAATCCCTTATGTTGAAAGTTTCCCGACCGGCACTCCGCAGAGCCCGTATGGCAAAAGCAAGCTGATGGTTGAGCAGATCCTCACTGACCTGCAAAAAGCGCAGCCGGACTGGAGCATCGCGCTGCTGCGCTACTTCAACCCGGTCGGCGCGCATCCGTCGGGCGATATGGGGGAAGATCCGCAGGGGATCCCAAACAACCTGATGCCGTATATCGCGCAGGTTGCCGTTGGTCGTCGCGAATCGCTGGCGGTCTTCGGCAACGACTACCCGACCGAAGATGGCACTGGCGTTCGTGACTACATTCACGTGATGGACCTTGCCGACGGCCACGTCGCGGCAATGGAAAAACTGGCCGATAAAGCTGGCGTGCATATCTACAATCTTGGCGCAGGCGTCGGCAGCAGCGTGCTTGACGTGGTCAATGCCTTCAGTAAAGCCTGCGGTAAACCTATTAACTACCACTTCGCGCCACGCCGCGACGGCGACCTCCCGGCCTACTGGGCGGACGCTGAAAAGGCCGATCGCGATCTGAACTGGCGCGTGACGCGCAACCTTGACGAAATGGCGCAGGACACCTGGCACTGGCAGTCCCGTCATCCGCAGGGTTATCCAGACTAAGGAACCTTCATGAGCGTATTTAACCCCGTCGACCATCCACATCGTCGTTATAACCCGTTAACCGGGCAGTGGATTCTGGTTTCTCCGCATCGCGCCAAGCGCCCCTGGCAGGGGGCGCAAGAAACGCCGGCAAAGCAAACGTTGCCCGCGCACGATCCGGATTGTTTCCTGTGCCCGGGTAATACCCGCGTCACCGGCGACACCAACCCGAACTACACCGGTACGTTTGTTTTTACCAATGACTTTGCGGCTTTGATGACCGATACCCCTGACGCCCCGGAAAGCGATGATCCGCTAATGCGCTGTCAGAGCGCCCGCGGCACCAGCCGGGTCATCTGCTTTTCGCCAGACCACAGCAAAACGCTGCCGGAACTGAGCGTTGAAGCGCTGGAAGGCGTGGTTAAAACGTGGCAGGAACAGACCGCGGACCTCGGAAAAACCTATCCGTGGGTCCAGGTCTTTGAGAACAAGGGAGCGGCGATGGGCTGCTCCAACCCGCATCCGCATGGTCAGGTATGGGCAAACAGCTTCCTGCCTAACGAAGCGGAGCGCGAAGACCGTCTGCAAAAAGACTACTTCACCGAGCACGGCGCGCCGATGCTGGTGGATTATGTGCAGCGCGAATTAGCCGACGGTAGTCGTACCATCGTCGAGACCGAACACTGGCTCGCCGTGGTTCCCTACTGGGCAGCATGGCCTTTCGAGACGTTGCTGCTGCCCAAAGCTCACATCCAGCGTCTGACCGATTTAACCGACGACCAGCGCAGCGATCTTGCCCTGGCGCTGAAAAAGCTGACCAGCCGTTACGACAACCTGTTCCAGTGCTCATTCCCCTACTCAATGGGCTGGCACGGTGCGCCGTTTAACGGTGAAGAGAATAATCACTGGCAGCTGCATGCGCATTTTTATCCGCCGCTGTTGCGCTCCGCCACGGTGCGCAAATTTATGGTCGGCTATGAAATGCTGGCTGAAACCCAGCGTGATCTGACGGCCGAGCAGGCCGCCGAACGTCTGCGCGCTGTGAGCGACATCCATTTTCGCGAATCCGGAGTATAACCATGAGTCTGAAAGAGAAAACCCAAGCCCTGTTTGCTGAAAAGTTTGGCTATCCGGCCAGCCACGTTATCCAGGCCCCTGGCCGCGTTAACCTGATCGGCGAACATACCGACTATAACGATGGGTTCGTGTTGCCCTGCGCAATTGATTACCAGACGGTCATCAGCTGCTCGCCGCGTGACGATCGTACCGTGCGGGTGATTGCCGCCGACTACGACAATCAGACCGATGAGTTCTCTCTGGACTCGCAGATTACCAGCCACGATACCCAGCAGTGGTCGAACTATGTTCGCGGTGTGGTGAAGCATCTCCAGCAGCGGAATAACAACTTCGGCGGCGCGGACCTGGTCATCAGTGGCAACGTACCGCAGGGCGCAGGATTAAGCTCCTCGGCTTCACTGGAAGTCGCCGTCGGTACCGTGTTCCAGCAGCTTTATCACCTGCCCCTCGACGGCGCGCAGATTGCGCTGAACGGTCAGGAAGCGGAAAACCAGTTCGTTGGCTGCAACTGCGGCATCATGGACCAGCTCATCTCCGCACTCGGTAAAAAAGACCACGCGCTGCTGATCGACTGCCGCTCATTAGGGACCAAAGCGGTCTCGATGCCAAAAGGTGTCGCGGTGGTGATTATCAACAGTAACTTTAAACGTACCCTGGTCGGCAGCGAATACAACACGCGCCGCGAACAGTGCGAAACCGGCGCTCGCTTCTTCCAGCAACCCGCTCTGCGCGATGTCACTCTGGATGAGTTCAACGCTGTCGCCTACGAGCTTGACCCGATTGTCGCCAAACGTGTTCGCCACGTCCTGACCGAAAACGCTCGTACCGTGGAAGCCGCCACGGCGCTGGAAAAAGGCGATCTGCTGAGAATGGGCGAACTGATGGCGGAATCTCACGCCTCGATGCGCGATGATTTTGAAATCACCGTACCGCAGATCGATACCCTGGTGGACATCGTCAAAGCGACCATCGGCGATAAAGGCGGTGTCCGCATGACCGGCGGCGGTTTCGGCGGCTGTATTGTCGCGCTGGTGCCGGAAGATCTGGTCGATACCGTGCAGCAGGCCGTTGCCAAAGAGTACGAAGCAAAAACCGGTATCAAAGAAACGTTCTACGTGTGCAAGCCGTCTCAGGGAGCAGGACAATGCTAAATCAAACAACGGAGCTGGCGCCGGACGGCCAGCCGTGGAATATCCTCATCCTGCGTAACGACGCGGGGATGACGGTGACCGTCATGGATTGGGGCGCCACGCTGCTCTCCGCGCAGGTGACGCTGGCTGACGGCAGCGTGCGCGAAGCGCTGCTCGGCTGCGCGACTCCTGGCGACTATACGCGCCAGGCCGCCTATCTCGGCGCTTCCGTCGGTCGTTACGCTAACCGCATCGCTAACAGCCGCTTTACGCTGGATGGTTGTACCGTCAATCTGACCCCGTCCAACGAAGCGGGCCATCAGTTGCACGGCGGGCCAGATGGTTTTGATAAGCGCCGCTGGCAGATTGTCAGCACTGATGCTCGTCACGTGCTGTTTTCACTCTCGTCTAACGATGGCGATCAGGGATTCCCCGGCAATCTGACGGCAACGGCGCACTATCGCCTGACCGACGATAATCGGATCTCCATCGAATATCGCGCCACCGTTGACCAACCCTGTCCGGTGAATTTGACCAACCACGTCTATTTCAACCTCGACGGCGTGCAGAGTGACGTGCGCAACCACAGGCTGCAAATTTTCGCTGATGTTTATTTGCCGGTAGAGAGCGACGGTATTCCGGGGGGCGATCTGCAAAACGTCACCCTCACCAGCTTCGATTTCCGCACGCCGAAGGTGCTGGCAGATGATTTCTTGCGCGACGAAGACCAGCAAAAAGTGAAAGGCTACGACCACGCCTTCCTGCTTCAGGCGCTGGGCGATGCCAGCAGTCCGGCGGCTCACGTCTGGTCGCAGGACGAAAAACTGCAGATGACGGTCTATACCTCCGCTCCGGCCCTGCAATTCTACTCCGGCAACTATCTGGGCGGCACGCCGTCGCGTACGGCGCAACCGTACGATGACTGGCAAGGTCTGGCGCTGGAAAGCGAGTTCCTGCCAGATTCGCCGAACCATCCGGAATGGCCGCAGCCGGATTGCGTTCTACGCCCCGGCGAAGAGTACGTCAGCCTGACGGAATATCAGTTTATTGTGAAATAATCCCAAGCCCTCCTGATGGAGGGTTTTTTTATCCTTTCGCTGAAAAATACGCCACTTACAGACAAAAACATAACCTCAATTTTACAAGCACCTTACACTGAGCCACTATTTTCGCTATGGTTAGGGATAAGCATTGCCGTGAGGTAAATCACAGCAATATAATGAGAATAGTTATCAATCAATAAATATATACACTACAGCATTCGGGTCGCATCAAGGCGGCAAATGAACGAATCTCTGGAAGCATAGTTAACTATGTGACCAGGGTGAGTGAAAGCAGCCAACAATGAGGCGGCGCGAAGGATGACGTGTATTGAGGAGTAAGAGAATGGCTGTAACTAAGCTGGTACTCGTTCGTCACGGCGAAAGCCAATGGAACAACGAAAACCGTTTCACCGGTTGGTATGACGTTGACCTGTCTGAAAAAGGCGTTGGTGAAGCAAAAGCAGCCGGTAAGCTGCTGAAAGAAGAAGGCTTCAGCTTCGATTTTGCTTATACCTCTGTGCTGAAACGTGCCATCCACACTCTGTGGAACGTGCTGGACGAACTGGATCAGGCCTGGCTGCCGGTTGAGAAATCCTGGAAACTGAACGAGCGTCATTACGGTGCGCTGCAGGGTCTGAACAAAGCAGAAACCGCTGAAAAATACGGTGACGAGCAGGTTAAGCAGTGGCGTCGTGGCTTTGCGGTAACACCGCCGGAGCTGACCAAAGACGATGAGCGCTATCCGGGGCACGATCCGCGTTACGCAAAACTGACCGATGCAGAACTGCCGACCACCGAAAGCCTGGCGCTGACTATCGACCGCGTTGTGCCTTACTGGAACGAAACCATTCTGCCGCGTCTGAAAAGCGGTGAGCGCGTGATTATCGCCGCTCACGGCAACTCCCTGCGTGCGCTGGTGAAGTACCTCGACAACATGGGCGAAGCAGAAATTCTCGAGCTGAACATTCCAACCGGCGTGCCGCTGGTGTATGAATTCGACGAAAACTTCAAACCTATCAAACACTACTATCTGGGCAATGCCGACGAGATCGCCGCGAAAGCCGCAGCCGTTGCAAACCAGGGTAAAGCGAAGTAATTAATTTACCGGATAGCCCAGGCTATCCGGTAGCTTCTATACCCTGATAACCCCGTCCAGAATCACTTGTGGCCTTCCCTGAGAACAGCGCTCTACTCGACTTCGCACATTGAACACTTCCGCCAAATTTTCAGTTGTAATCACCGCCTCCGGCGCACCGCTTGCCACCAACTCCCCTTCTTTAAGCATCAGAACATGTTCGCCATGCTGCAAAGCGATGTTGATATCATGCACCACAACCAGCGTGACCATATTTCGTGTGCGGGTCTCCCTCGCGATTAAATCCATCACGTGAAATTGATAATTCAGATCGAGCGCGCTAAGAGGCTCATCTAGTAGTAACAGCTGCGGGTGGCGGATTAGCGATTGCGCAAGCCCTACCAGCTGCCGCTGGCCGCCGGAAAGCTGGTCAAGATAGCGCAACGATAAATGAGCAATCCCAAGCTGATCCAGCAATGTCAGCACCTGGGCTTCTCTATGGCGAGGCTCCCGATCTCCCGATGCGCGCTGAGCAACAACAATTGATTCCAGTACCTGTAGGTGGACGCCCTGCGGCAGCGACTGCGGTAAAAACACCACTTTCTTTGCACGTTCGGCAAAAGATAGCGACAGCAGGTTTTCTCCTGACAATAGCACTTCGCCATACGCTTTGTTCAGCCCGGCCAATGAACGTAGCAAAGTCGATTTCCCGCAGCCATTTGGCCCCAAAAGAACGGTAATTTTTCCGCAAGGGAGTTCTGAAATATTCAGATTGCGGATCACCGGTCTTTTAAGGTACCCGGCGTTGATACCCCGAAGGCTTAAACCGCTCATGACATACTCCCGCGATGGCGCACAATAATGCTCAGGAAAAACGGTACGCCAACTAACGAGGTAACGATTCCGACGGGAATAATAATGCCAGGGAAAATATTCTTAGACGCAATAGAGGCCAATGAAAGCACCAGCCCGCCGGTCAATACACTGCCGGGTAGAAAAAAACGGTGGTCTTCGCCAAAAAGCATGCGCGCAATATGCGGTGCCACAAGCCCAATAAAACCAATCGGACCGACAAACGCAACCGATAGCGCCGACAGTAAGCTAATACGCAGCAACGAAGATAAACGCAGGCGGCGTACATCAATGCCAAAGCTCATGGCCCGATCCTCACCGAGGCGCAGCGCCGTAAGCTGCCAGGCGCTGCGCATTGACCATAGCATAACAATGACAAACGCCAGCGCCAGGGTGAGCAATTTTTCCCATGATGCTCGCGCCAGACTGCCCATCGTCCAGAACACCAGTCCCTGCAAAGTGTCTTCATCAGCAATAAACTGCATCATCGACACCAGGGCATTAAAGGTAAAAACCAGTGCAATACCAAACAGCACCACCCCGGAGGTGGCGACGCGGGTCCAACGGGTAATCCCATCCAGCAGCAGTGCGGACAATAAGGCAAAAACAAACGCATTCGCCGGAATAGCCCACGATGACGGTACTCCAGGAATGCTAATCCCCAATATGATGGCTAACGCTGCGCCGAATGCCGCCGCGGATGACACCCCAAGAGTGAATGGGCTGGCCAGCGGGTTATTCAGAATAGTTTGCATTTCAGCGCCCGCCAGACCAAGCGCCATACCCACTAACAGCGCCATCAGCGCATAAGGCAAACGGATCTGCCAGACAATAATCCGCGTCCCAGGACTGACGCTCGCCGGATGTAAAAGGCTTTGCCAGAGTTCAGTAAAAGACAAGCCCGCCGGACCAAATGTAAAGTCCAGCAGCAGCGACACGATAATTGCCAGCGCGATCCCTAGCGCCAACAGTAGCCGTTTGCGTACGATCAGGCGATAGCGACGGCTAATCGACTCTAACGACCTCTCATCAGTAGGTTGCGACATAACAATCCTTCGAGGTCGGCCTATTTCGGCGGGTTGAGCACATCGTTAATCTGCGCATCATTGAGCGTTATGCCAAAGAATTGCTGATAAAAAAGACGCGTTTCCAGATCCATATCCACATCGGTAAAGCGCTGGGGGTAGAGCATTTTAGCCAACCAGAGGAACTGCATGGCCTCCTCGCTGGTCTCTCTACACCACCAGAACATCCCTTTCGGATTCACGTAAACACGATGGTTGAGTACCGCATCAACCTGTGACCACTGAGGAGAGGTCATAATCGTATCAGCATCGCGCTTATTCATCGCCACGATAACGGCTGGATTCGCCGCAACAATTCGCTCAAGCGGCACTTCCCCGGCCCGATTCGGTTTATTCGTAAACCAGTTTTCAGCAATGTTCCTTGCGCCAGCAAGCTCCATCCAGTCCTGGTTAAGCGATGGTTTTCCGGTTGTGGTCAGCGGGTTTCCCATACTGTGATACACCGCAACGCGCTCATTTGGCGGCACATCTTTCAGGCGCTCTTTCACCAGCGCTACATTCTGCTCAAAATAGCGCTGATAGCGTTTCGCTTTTTCCTGAGCATCAGGCCCCAGCACGTCTGCCGTTTTTTGAATCCGTGAGGTCAGAGCCTGCATTGAGTTGGCTTCAAAGGCCAAAACCCGCACGCCTGCCTGCTCGAGCAGAGCTTGTTTCGGCACGGTCATCGATTTCGGCACAAACAGCAACTGGGTACCCAATGAGATAATCTGTTCAGGATCAAGTTCATGGCCACCATTCACGCTTACAGCAGCGACGCCATCAATGCGCGGCAAACTCTGACGAAACAACGGGATCTTTTTGGCGACCATCGACGTACCGACGATGTTATCGCCATAGCCCAGCATGGTAATGATGGTATTCTGCGCAGGCCACGGTGAAGCGATGCGAACGTCGCTGTGCGGTTGCGCAGCAAACACACCTCCCGCAACCAGCCAGACCAGAACCGCGAAAACACGATTAAACATCATCACTTACCCCTTAAAAATCAAAGGTTACAGTGGCGCGCACCTCTCGCCCGCTGCCAATAAAGGCGCTCGGCGAGCCATTATCACCATCGGTACCTGACGGGAAAATTGATGCCCAATAATGCTTGTCGAACACGTTATTCACGGCCACACGGAAGGTCGTCGGCAGGTTGTTGATTTTGGTAGTGTAACGAGTACCTAGATCCCACGTGGTGTAGCTGCTGGCCCACGCGGTGTTGGTGTCGTTAGCCGCGCGTTTCCCGGTATAATGAACGTTCGCGCTATAAACCCACTGCGGCATGGACGGTAAACTGTATTCCGCGAGCAGGTTTGCCTGCACTTTAGGTACACCAACAACCTGCTTATCACTGGTGGAATCGCTGACGGTATCTTTCAGTTTCGGATTGAGGAACGTTACGCCACTATAGATGTTCAGCCCTTGCCAGACGTTGCCGGATGCGGTGAGTTCCAGCCCGTTGTTGACCTGGTTCCCCTGATCTTTATACACATTGTCATTAGGATCTACGTATGCAAAAGGGCGCTCGAGGCGGAACAGCGCCGCACCAAGGTTCATCCCCTCAACATCGGCTTTTAGCCCCATCTCATACTGTTTACTGCGGTACGGGTCGAGGGTTTGCCCGGCATTTTTAACATCGCTGTTCGTTGGCGCCGTCCCCCCCTGCTCCAGAGATTCTGCATAGCTAACGTAGGCCATCACATTCGGTGTAATTTTATACATGACCGCAGCATTCGGACTCAGGCCGTTTTCATCAATTTGAGCCGTTTTATCACCGCTTTTATCGTAATTTTTTGATTGGATCCAGCTCTGACTGAGGTAGAACATGGCGGACCACTTCGGCGTCAGCGTTACGGTATCCCCAATCGTAATACTCTGCTGAGTATTAACACTGGATTTATAGCGCGAGCCGTTAGTGTTGATTTTGCCATCACCCTGTTCATACATTTCCGACGGATGATACATATTAGTGGTACCCCAGTTATACGTCGCGCCGGTCCCTTTTGCGCCATAGATAGACCAGACGTAACCGGTAGTCGAGAGCGCAATATCATGTCCGATAGAGCCCGTATCCACATGTCCGCTTAACGTCGCGGTGTTGCTCAACACCCGGAAACGTCCCGCCGCCGTGGAGTCTTTCATTGAACGGCTGATATCACCCTGATTATTGATTATTTTGCTGGAAACGCTACGCATTGCGCGGTCCGCCTGCTGCCAGCCCACCCCAGCAGTCAACGACCAGTCATCATTGAAATAATGAATCAGCCGGGTACTCACTGTGTCGGTCGTCAGGTCATTACCGGCGGTACTTAGCGCGAGATTCTTATTTTTCCCATCGGGTGCGGAAGGCAGTTTGATACCGGGACCGTAGCTAAAGCTTCCCGGATACCCCTTTTGAATAAACTCATAATGGCTGGCATCCAGCTGTAGCTGAGTCCCCGGTTGAATATTCCAGTCCAGAGCAACGGAAAGCAGTTTGCGCCGTAGCGTACTGTCATCCAGGTTACCCTCACCTTCCTGGTTCAAAACGTTGACGCGATAGCCAAAGCGGTTTTCATCATCGAAATGTCCACCTAGATCAGCATGACCGGTGAAGGCACTACGACTTTGATAACCCAGGGTAACTTTGCGCAGCGTCTCTTGTGTAGGACGTTTAGCCACAAAATTAAACTGTCCTGCCGGGCTCGCCGGGCCATAAAGCGCTCCGGTTAAGCTATTAAGAACGTCCAGTCGCTCAAGCATTTCGACCGGAAATGCCGTTGTGGAGACAATATTTAAGCCATCAAGTCGGCTATTCGCGACAACACTACCCTGCATGCCCCGGCTTTGCGGCCTGCCGACATCCATTCCGCCGCGCGCCTGCATCTGCGTGCTGGGAGAATACTTCAGCAATTCGCTCACGCTGTGCGCCTGCTGGTTTTCAATCATCTCTTTGGTGACGGTCGTTGTGGAATACGGCGTTTCGACCCAACTTCTGTTTCCCAGCGGTCCGATATCAATATCATTTGTTTTGAATCCGGAGCCTGATTCAGCATGCGTCGAATTACCTGAAAGCTTGCTGGTCACAACCATGACCTCTTCCGGGGAGGCGGCAGCAAAGGTGCTTTGTGGTGTCAGAGTAAGGAGTAAAGGAAATAAAGATGCCAGTTGGATAGGTTTATGCATAATGAATATCTGTCGTTATGTAAAAATTTATACTACGATCGACAAATATGTAAAAATTTGATTTCAATCATCTCAAAAGTTTTAAACGCGGAATTAACCCTTTGTGATTAAAGAAAATTAAATACAAAAAAACCGGCTTTATTAGCCGGTTTTTTTGACCTGGAAAACGGTTCAGCTAGCCGCGACGCGCTTTCACCGCATCCGCCAGTTGACGAAGCAGCGTGTCGGTGTCTTCCCAGCCAATGCAGGCATCGGTAATACTTTTGCCGTAGGTCAGCGGCTCGCCGCTGTCAAGGTTCTGATTACCTTCCACCAGGTGGCTCTCAATCATCACGCCCATAATCGACTGTTCGCCACCAGCAACCTGCTGACACACGTCCACGCCGACATCCATCTGCTTTTTAAACTGCTTGCTGGAGTTGGCATGGCTGAAATCGATCATGATCTGAGCAGGAAGACCCGCTTTCGCCAGTCCAACTTTCACTTCAGCGACGTGCTGCGCGCTATAGTTCGGCTCTTTACCGCCGCGCAGGATGATATGGCAATCGCTGTTACCGCTGGTGTTCACGATAGCCGAATGACCCCATTTGGTCACCGACAGGAAGCAGTGCGGCGCACCGGCAGCATTAATCGCATCAATTGCGACTTTAATCGTTCCGTCGGTGCCGTTTTTAAAGCCCACCGGGCAAGAGAGGCCAGAAGAGAGCTCGCGATGCACCTGTGACTCAGTGGTACGCGCGCCAATCGCTCCCCAGCTCATCAGATCGGCAAGATACTGCGGGGTGATCATATCAAGGAATTCCCCGGCAGCAGGCAGCCCGCTGTCGTTGATATCCAGCAGCAGCTTACGCGCAATACGCAGGCCATCGTTGATGCGGAAGCTGTTATCCATATGCGGATCGTTGATAAGCCCTTTCCAGCCCACGGTGGTACGCGGTTTTTCAAAATAAACGCGCATCACAATCTCCAGCTCACCCTTCAGCTCTTCACGAAGCTTAAGCAGACGTTCAGCGTACTCTTTTGCCGCCGCCGGATCGTGAATGGAACATGGACCAATCACCACCAACAGGCGATCGTCATTGCCTTTCAGGATCTGATGGATTGCTTTGCGAGCATGCGCGACAGTATTCGCAGCATTTTCGGTAGCAGGGAATTTTTCCAGGAGCGCAACGGGAGGTAATAATTCGTTGATCTCTTTAATGCGTAAATCGTCGTTCTGATAATTCATCTTATTTCCAGCGTTGCCATACTTATCTAGTTAAATGCAATCCCTCCAATCTATCTCTTCAGTCAAAAAGTGTAAACGTGATTTTACAGTACCGACAGAATACTCCTGGAATTAGGCTAAATTAGACCATAAAGTAGCGGAATGATGGCCATAAACTACAATTTTTAACTGTTAGAACTTAATTTCCTTTAGCATTCAGCATTATATATTAATGCCGTTCGCTGATACCGAGCCTTTAACCATCGCGAGTTAAACCTCTGCTAAATGCACTGTTGGAAGCGTTATCCGACAAATCCACCATAACAGGAGCATCTAATGAAAACGAACAAACTCACCCGTCTTCTCCTCGCAGCAACCCTGGGCCTGGCCAGCGGCGCGGTTCTTGCCGCCGATACTGGCACGCAATCTAATAACGGGCAGGCCAACTCGGCAGCCGATGCCGGACAGGTCGCACCTGACGCACGCGAGAACGTCGCGCCTAACAATGTGGACGGCAACATTAATACTGGTTCCAGCAATACCGGCGGTACAATGCTCCACCCCGATGGCTCAAACATGAACCATGACGGCATGTCGAGCGATGAAGTGCATAAAAACTCGATGTGTAAAGATGGGCGTTGCCCGGATACCGATAAAAAAGTCGGCCAGGATGATGCCAGTAAAACTGACGGCACCACCCAGTAATCGTAGTGTGATGTTGATAATTGAGGAGAGCTCAGGCTCTCCTTTTGCATTTTGTTAAACTAAAAGCGCGATGTTGTCATAAAGTAATAGGGAAAATAATAACGTAGGGATGGCGCCATGGGGCACTCACACTCGCATACTCCTGCTCAACAACCTGAAGATAATAATGCTCGCCGCCTGCTGCTGGCGTTCTGCATAACCGCCGGATTTATGCTGGTTGAAGTCGTTGGCGGACTGCTCTCAGGCTCGTTGGCACTGCTGGCCGATGCCGGGCATATGCTTACCGACGCAGCAGCGTTGCTATTCGCTTTTTTAGCCGTTCACTTTGCCCGCCGTCCGCCGAATACGCGCCACACTTTTGGTTGGCTGCGGCTGACCACGCTGGCGGCATTTCTCAACGCCATCGCCCTGGTGGTAATTACCATCCTGATCGTCTGGGAGGCCATCCAGCGCTTTCATCATCCTCAACCGATTGCCGGTAAAACGATGATGATCATCGCCGTTGTCGGGTTGTTGGCCAATATCCTGGCCTTCTGGATCCTGCATCGTGGAAGCGAGGAACGTAACCTTAACGTACGCGCCGCCGCCCTACACGTGCTGGGAGATTTACTCGGTTCAGTCGGGGCGATAATTGCAGCACTCGTCATCCTTACCACCGGCTGGACGCCAATCGACCCGATTCTCTCCGTGCTGGTTTCGTGTTTGGTTTTGCGTAGTGCCTGGCGTTTGCTTCAGGAGAGTATCAATGAACTTCTGGAAGGTGCGCCGCGTTCGCTTGATGTCGATGCACTCAAGCGCGACTTACGCCGCTCAATACCGGAAGTGCGCGACGTACATCATGTTCATGCCTGGTTAGTGGGTGAGAAAACGGTGATGACGCTGCATGTTCAGGTAGTGCCGCCGCACGATCACGACGGCCTGCTGGAGCGCATTCTAGATTTCTTACAGCACAAATATGCGATTGAACACGTTACGGTGCAGATGGAGTATCAGCCCTGTAGCGGCCCGGAATGCCGTCTGAACATGTCGCACGCCGGGCATGGGCATCATCACCATCACTAACGAGAAAACGCGTGAGAACCGCGCTCACGCGCGCTGTTAATCCACATCCGGCTGCCGTTGAGCGCGATAAAGGTCAGAAGCAGATATTCGAGCGACATCGCATATACGCCCTGGAGCGCGAAAATAACCACGCTAATGACATTGATAATCACCCACAGCAGCCAGTTCTCAACATATTTGCGCGTCATCAGAATCATCGCCGCAATCGACAACACCATCATGCAAGAGTCCCAGAATGGGAACGCATCGGGCTGCAGCTCCGGCATCGCCACCTGCAACCCCAGCGTTTGCATGAGCGCAACGGCAATCCGCGTCAGAAACGCAAAGACCGGGTTGATAAACACCGTCATTAAGCCAATAGCGACCACGCAGGCCGACAGCCAACCCAGCGCTTTAGGCAGCGGTAGCCAGCGTATTTGCAGCTCCGCCTGATTATCACTGGTTTGCCGTGACCAGGCGTACCAGCCGTAGACGTTGGCCACGAAGAAAAAGACCTGCAGCAAAAGGCTTGCGTAGAGCTGGATCTGGAAGAAGATAATGGCGAACAAAGTCACATTGATCAGCCCAAACGCATAGTTGCTGATCTTCTCCAGGCTTGCCAACCAGATGCATATCAGGCCTGCAACGGTGCCAACTGCTTCAATCCACGATAAGTCATATCCCCCGGCGCCAATGGGTATGTGCACTAATATGTTCTGCGTACTAAAAAAATCCATCTTATCCCCAGAGCGTGCTGTGACGCGGTAATGAGTTATCCCCGAAGTGTAGCCGCAAAATCGAGCATTCTGTTCAGCGGAACTAACGCGCCAGTACGCAACTTCTCATCAACATGAATTTCATGTTCGACTCCACCCTGCTCAAGCCCTTCAGCAATCGCTTTCAGGCCATTCATCGCCATCCACGGACAGTGTGCGCAGCTGCGGCAGGTTGCCCCTTCGCCAGCCGTAGGCGCTTCCAACAGCTCTTTCTCCGGTACCGCCTGCTGCATTTTGTAGAAAATACCGCGGTCGGTGGCCACTATTAGCTGCTTCTGCAATAGCGTTTTAGCCGCATTGATTAACTGACTTGTTGAACCCACCGCATCGGCCATATCGACAATCGCCTGTGGTGATTCAGGGTGAACCAGCACCGCCGCATCAGGATAAAGGGCTTTCATTCTTGCCAGCGCTTGAGTTTTGAATTCATCATGAACAATGCAAGCCCCCTGCCAGCACAGCACATCAGCACCGGTCTGTTTTTGGACGTAGCTGCCCAAATGGCGGTCCGGTGCCCAGATGATTTTTTCACCCATGCTATCCAGATGCTCAATGAGTTCGACCGCAATACTGGAGGTTACAACCCAGTCAGCACGAGCCTTAACCGCCGCAGATGTATTGGCATAGACCACCACGGTACGATCCGGGTGAGCGTCGCAGAAGGCGCTAAACTCCTCAATCGGGCAGCCCAGGTCGAGAGAACACTCTGCATGCAACGTAGGCATCAGGATGGTTTTTTCCGGGCTGAGGATTTTTGCCGTTTCACCCATAAAGCGCACACCAGCAACCAATAGCGTTGAGGCAGAATGGCGAGCGCCGAAGCGCGCCATCTCAAGGGAGTCAGAGATGCAGCCGCCGGTTTCTTCGGCCAGTTGCTGAATTTCCGGGTCGGTGTAGTAGTGGGCAACCATCACCGCATCGCGATCGCGCAGCAGGCGTTTAATCTTTTCACGATAGAAGTGCTTCTCATCGCGGCTTAACGGCATTGGCTTAGGCGGAAAAGGATAAATCGCCGCTTCCGGATCAAACATTACGCTCATCTTGCAGTCTCGTTTCGCTGGCTTAACTTTCAGACCATAATCAGCCTGTAAAAAGGCATTAATCGG
>NZ_JAPUEW010000021.1:0-21636 GCF_027492335.1 Klebsiella sp.
ATTGGTGGGTCGTGCAGGATTCGAACCTGCGACCAATTGATTAAAAGTCAACTGCTCTACCAACTGAGCTAACGACCCACTATTTTCGTCGCTTTGGGCTTATTCGATATCCCTTGGCAACGGCGGCATATATTACTGATTTCAGAATTCAGCGCAACAAAAATTTAGATAAAGATCACTTAACTGCTTAGGATTCATGCGACAAGACCAGAAATAACGCGATTTCTGGTCATGCCATAATCATCCCAGAGCGTTAAGGCGTTTTTGCGCTTGTTTTGCCCCATCGGTGCCAGGAAATTTACTGACCACCTGCTGGTAAACCGCCTTCGCTTTTGCCGTGTCACCCTTGTCCTGCATGATCACGCCGACTTTAAACATAGCATCGGGTGCCTTCGGGGATTTTGGGTAATTTTTCACCACAGAAGCGAAATAATACGCCGCGTCGTCTTTTTTACCCTTGTTGTAATTCAACTGACCGAGCCAGTAGTTGGCATTCGGCTGATAAGTTGAATCAGGGTACTTCTTGACGAAGTTCTGAAATGCCGCAATGGCATCGTCCTGGCGAGAAGAATCCTTAACCAGGGCGATAGCCGCATTGTAATCCGTGTTCGCATCGCCCGTCTGCGCCGGAGCGCCTGACGAAGCTGCTGGCGCAGTCGTGGTGGCCGCTGCCCCCTGATCGCCCGCAGATGTCTGCGTCTGTGCTCCTGTTGCACCTGATCCGCTGCTCAGACCATCGATCTGCAGCAAAATCTGCTTCTGGCGCTCAACAACCTGATTCAGTTGATACTGGCTTTCCTGAATTTGACCACGCAGGGAATCAATATCGGACTGATTATCAGAGAGTTGTTGCTGGAGTTGGGTTAAAAGCTGGCTGTGAGCATTAGAAATACGCTCGAGTTGAGTGACTCGGTCTTCAACCGAGCCTGAGCCGACACTACTGATTGGCGCTTGAGCAAAAGCGGCCCAGGGGGCCGCTATGCCAACCAGTAACGACAGACTCAACAGATGATGTCTGAAGTTACTGCTCATGCAATTCTCTTAGTAAACCAGTACGGCGCGACGGTTTTTGGCGTAAGCCGCTTCGTCGTGGCCCAGTACTGCAGGTTTTTCTTTACCGTAAGAAACGATGGAGATCTGGTCAGCAGAAACACCTTTGCCCTGCAGATACATCTTAACGGCGTTAGCACGACGCTCGCCCAGAGCGATGTTATATTCCGGAGTACCACGCTCATCCGCATGACCTTCTACAGTCACTTTATAGGATGGGTTGCTACGCAGGAAGTTAGCGTGCGCGTCCAGCATTGCAGCGAAGTCAGAACGGATATCGTATTTGTCCAGATCGAAGTAAACGATATTGTTCTGCTGCAGCTGTTGCATCTGCAGACGAGCCTGCTCTTCGGAAGACATGTTGCCGCCGTTCGCGTTACCGTCCATACCAGTGCCGGCACCCAGCATGCCTTCACCGCTCTGGTCGTTGCTTGCGTTCTTGTTAGAAGAACACGCCGCGATTGCCATAACCGGCAGAGCGATCATCAGCCCTTTCAGCACTTTGTTCAGTTGCATTTCTTTGATTCCTTTAATAATCAATTATTTATTATCACAGATACGGCGACCAGGCAGGTGATTTTACCTGTCCATCAGTTGCCGGAAGACGCGCTTTGAAACGCCCATCTGTAGAAACCAAATTCAGTACGGATCCCATCCCCTGAGAAGAGCTGTAGATTACCATAGTGCCGTTTGGTGCCAGACTTGGCGTTTCATCTAAAAACGTTGATGACAGAACCTGCACACCACCCGCTTCCAGATCTTGCTTAGCAATGTGCTGCTGACCACCGGCCGAGCTAACCATTACCATAGTTTTACCATCTGCGCTCACGTCTGCGTCCTGGTTTTGTGAACCTTCCCAGGTAATACGCTGCGGCGTGCCGCCATTAATATTGACTTTATACACCTGCGGACGACCGGCCTGGTCAGAAGTGAAGGCCAGATTTTGACTATCCGGGAACCAGCTAGGTTCCGTGTTGTTGCTGCGACCGTTGGTGACCTGACGAATTTGGCCAGAACCCAGGTCCATCACGTACAGGTTCAGGCTACCGGTTTTCGACAGAGCGAAGGCCAGTTTGCTGCCATCCGGAGAGAACGATGGCGCGCCGTTATGCTGCGGGAACGAAGCAATCTGACGCACAGAGCCGTTAGCCAGAGTCTGAACGACCAGCGCAGAACGACCGCTTTCAAAGGTTACATAGGCCAGCTTCGCGCCGTCTGGAGACCAGGCCGGAGACATCAGCGGCTGGGTGGAACGGTGAACGAGGAATTGGTTGTAACCATCGTAGTCAGATACGCGCAGCTCATACGGGAACTGACCGCCGTTGGTCTGCACAACGTAGGCGATACGGGTACGGAAGGCGCCCTTAATACCGGTCAGCTTCTCAAATACCGCATCACTAGCAGCGTGTGCGGCATAGCGCAGATACTGCTTAGTCACTTTGAATGAGTTTTGTGCAAGGACGGTACCCGGCGCACCACCGGTATCTACCAGCTGGTAAGCGACGTTATAAGAACCGTCAGGGTTTTGCGTAACCTGGCCAACGACCACGGCGTCAACACCGAGTGCAGACCATGCCGCAGGCTGCACTTCCTGAGCGCTACCCGGCTGCTGAGGCAAACGCGAGCGATCGAGCGGATTAAACTTACCGCTGTTGCGCAGGTCAGCCGCCACAATACCACCCACATCTTCCGGCGCAGCACCCTGCCCCGCCCACTGGAACGGCACAACGCCGATTGGGCGTGCCGAGTCGACCCCTTGGGTGATCTCGATACGTACTTCTGCGTGCAGCACTGCCGCCCACAGTATTAAAAAACCAAATGCTACTCGTAATGCCTGCTTCATCATATCTCCCTTATCCAGGCGGAAAGCCCACGATAATTTAGCAGAATGTTAACAAACTCAAATACACAAAACTACCAAAACCCTGGGACTACCGAAGTTTGTTTTTCCCCGTCGGAACGGGGAAAACTATCACTGAGGTTTGAAGTCCAGTGGCGCATTTTTGAATGTTTCATAAACAGCCTGCGACGGCGGTTTAGGGAACTTCGTCATCCGGCTCGTTGCCGCCAGCATTTGCTGACAGAACGCCGGATCGCCGCCTTCCGATTTCACACTTAACAGCGTTCCATCCTGAGCCAGATTCACACGTAATGTACAGGTTTTGCCCTTATAGGTATCCCAGTCGTAGAGATGACCTTTAATCGCAGCCTGAACTTGTGAAATATAGCTGTTAATCTCAGCCTGAGATGCCCCACCCTGCCCCTGCTTACTTCCTTTAGCAGGTGCAGAGCCTCCAGCGCTACCGCTAGTGTTACCTTTCGGCGCATTCTTACCGGAGCTCAGGTCACCGAGAAGATCGTCAACGCCGTTAGCCTCTTTCGCAGCAGCGGCTTTCTTGGCCGCTGCGGCCTTAGCGGCAGCAGCTTTATCCGCTGCGGCCTTTTCTGCAGCGGCAGCTTTGGCTGCTGCTGCTTTCTCGGCTGCGGCTTTTTCCGCTGCGGCGGCTTTATCGGCTGCCGCTTTATCAGCAGCAGCTTTCTGGGCGGCAGCTTTTTCCGCGGCTTTATCTGCAGCGGCTTTTTCAGCAGCTGCCTGTTTAGCCGCTTCCTGTTGAGCTTTCTTCTCTGCCTGCTGCTGCGCTTTCTTCTCGGCTTCTTGCTGAGCTTTCTTCGCCGCATCGGCTTCGGCTTTCTTCTGTGCGTCCGCGGCTGCTTTCGCGGCTTCCGCTTCTGCCTGTTTCTTCGCATCAGCCGCCGCTTTTGCCGCAGCAGCTTCGGCGACTTTAGCCTGAGCGTCTGCCTTCGCTTTGGCGTCAGCAGCGGCTTTAGCAGCCGTTTCCTGCGCCTCTTTCGCCTGGGCGTCCGCTTTGGCCTTCGCCGCTGCAGCAGCTTCTGCTGCAGCCTGTTCGGCCTGTTTCTGTTGTTCTTTCGCTTCTTTAGCCGCTTCCTGCGCCTGCAGTCGATCTTGTTCCAGTTGTTTCAGCCTTTCCTGCTCGGCGGCCTGTTTTTCACGTAGCTCTTCCGCCTGCTGCTGAGCCTGCTTTTCCCGCTGCTCGGCGGCGCGACGGGCGCTGGCCTGCTGTTGCTGTTGGCGGTTGTAATTATTCACAACCGCTCCCGGATCGACCATTACCGCATCAATAGAAGAACCGCCGCCACCGCCGGCTGAAGCATCCAGATGCTCATCAAACGAACTCCAGATCAGCAGCGCTATCAATACGATGTGCAGCGCGACTGAAACTATGATCGCTCGTTTAAGCTTGTCGTTTTGTTCGGTTGCCTTTGACACTATCGGTTCCCAAAAACTGTTCGCCTGTGCCCGCTATATCTGCATGGCTATGAGCTGCTTTCAGCTCATAGCCAACATTCTGGCGGGCGCACATATCTCGAGCGATTAGATCGGCTTGGTCATCAAGCCAACCGATTTAACCCCTGCGCTATGCAACAGGTTAAGCGCTTTAATAATTTCATCGTAAGGCACCTCTTTGGCGCCACCGATCAGGAATACCGTTTTCTCATTCGCCTCAAGTCGGCGTCTGGCTTCGGCAATAACCTGTTCCGGCGGCAGCTGCGACAGCGTTTCCGGGCCCACTTTCACGCTGTACTGCCCTACTCCGGAAACTTCAACAATCACCGGTGGATCGTCGTTGCTTTTCACCGCTTGCGATTCCGTTGCGTCCGGCAGGTCGACCTCTACGCTTTGCGTAATGATCGGCGCTGTCGCCATAAAGATCAGCAACAGCACCAACAGGACATCCAGCAGCGGAACGATGTTGATCTCGGACTTCAGTTCGCGACGCCCGCGTCCACGTGCTCTGGCCATGGCTTACCCCTTATTGCTTTCGCTGCTGGTAAACGCCTGACGGTGCAGAATGGCGGTGAACTCTTCCATAAAGTTGTCGTAGTTCAGTTCAAGTTTGTTCACTCGCTGGTTCAGACGGTTATAGGCCATAACCGCAGGAATAGCGGCAAACAGGCCGATTGCCGTAGCGATAAGCGCTTCGGCGATACCCGGTGCCACCATTTGCAGCGTGGCTTGTTTTACCGCGCCCAGCGCGATAAAGGCATGCATGATCCCCCACACGGTACCAAACAGACCAATATACGGGCTGATGGAACCCACCGTCCCGAGGAATGGGATATGCGTTTCCAGCGTTTCCAGTTCGCGGTTCATGGAAATGCGCATGGCTCGCGATGCCCCTTCAACGACCGCCTCTGGCGCATGGCTATTGGCACGATGTAACCGAGCAAACTCTTTGAAACCGCTGTAGAAGATTTGTTCCGAACCGCTCAGATTATCACGACGGCCCTGGCTCTCCTGATACAGGCGAGAAAGCTCAATACCGGACCAGAATTTATCTTCAAACGCCTCAGCTTCACGCGATGCCGAATTGAGGATTCGCGTTCTCTGAATAATAATGGCCCAGGAAGCGATAGAAAAACCAATCAAAATCAACATGATAAGTTTAACCAGAAGGCTCGCCTTCAGGAACAAATCAAGGATATTCATGTCAGTCACTGCTTAAACTCCGCGACAATAGACTTGGGAAGCGCACGAGGCTTCATTAAGAGTGGATCAACGCACACGATAAGAACCTCAGCTTCATTTAAAACGACGTTCTCGGCGTTGACGATTCGCTGCGTGAAAACCAAAGAGGTGCCTCGCATCGAGGTTATTTCCGTCTGGATTTCGAGCATGTCGTCGAGTCTGGCGGGCGCAAAATACTCCAGAGTCATTTTGCGAACCACGAAGGCAACTCGTTCAGCCAGCAAAACCTGCTGACTGAAGTGATGGTGGCGCAGCATCTCTGTGCGTGCTCTTTCATAAAAAGCGACGTAGCTGGCGTGGTAAACCACACCACCGGCGTCGGTGTCTTCGTAATAGACCCGAACCGGCCATCGAAACAGCGTTGTATTCACTTTACATCCCGGTAATGCAACAAAAGGTTAGTGCTTTCAAACTTCGCTACTATACGCGCGGGAATCGTGGTTTGGAATGGGGGAAAGTAAACGACGAGTAAATTTTTATGGGCTTATGCAAGCCCATATGGTTAACAGAGATTTCTTATTCAAAAGAAGAAAAAGAACAGGCCCAAAACGAGCACAATATCAGCGATAAGTGGACAAAAAATTCCCTGCCAGTGAATAGCGCGCGGACGAAAACCCACGCCGTGGATAACGCCGGTACAAACCGCCCACATCAGCAGGAAACCATGCCAGATTTCCAGCTCACTGGTTTTCGCCGCAAAGCGCGACGGATCCCAGAAGATACAGCCAGCTAACGCCAGCGCCATCAATAAGGAAAGCGCCCTTAACGGGCGCTTGTCCATTATCGCGTAAAGGGTCGCGATAATACTCATCAGTGTTCTTCTTTACCTGCTTTGGTAGCTTCCACGTGCTCTAGCGCCAACGCGGTAATCACTCCAAAGGCACAGGCAAGAAGCGTTCCTAAAATCCATGCGAAATACCACATATATATAGCTCCTTACCTTAGTACAGCGAGTGGGTGTTCTTTTCAATGTCTTCGCGAGTGATGCGTCCGAACATTTTCCAGTAACACCAGGTGGTGTAAGCCAGAATAATCGGTACAAACACAATCGCCACGTAAGTCATCAGGTTCAGCGTCATCTGGCTGGAAGTCGCATCCCACATGGTCAAGCTAACGTTCATCATAGTGCTTGATGGCATTACGAACGGGAACATCGCAATACCAGCGGTCAGGATGATGCAAGCCAGCGTCAGGGAAGAGAACAGGAACGCCCAGGCGCCTTTATCTGCTTTCGTCGAGATGACGGTCAGCAGCGGCAGCGCCACACCCAGGACAGGAATCGTCCACAGCGCTGGCATATTGTTAAAGTTCACCATCCAGGCCCCCGCTTCACGCGCCACTTCTTTGGTCAGCGGGTTAGACGGCGCGGTATGATCCATAACGGACTTCACCACATAGCCATCAATGCCGTAATAGACCCACACACCCGCCAGCGCGAAGCAAACCAACGTCACCAGCGCCGCAATCGTAGAAATGGAGCGAGTGCGCAGGTGCAGTTCACCGACGGTACGCATTTGCAGATAGGTTGCGCCCTGGGTCAGGATCATCGCCACGCTAACAATACCGGCCAGCAGACCAAACGGGTTCAGCAGTTGGAAGAAGTTACCGGTGTAGTACAGGCGCATATATTCGTCCATATGGAACGGAACGCCCTGCAGCAGGTTACCGAAAGCCACGCCAATCACCAGCGGCGGCACGAAGCTACCGATGAAAATTCCCCAGTCCCACATGTTACGCCAGCGGGTGTCTTCAATCTTCGAACGGTAGTCGAAACCAACCGGACGGAAAAATAAAGACGCCAGCACCAGCACCATTGCCACGTAGAAGCCGGAGAACGCAGCAGCATAAACCGCCGGCCAGGCAGCAAACAGCGCGCCACCCGCGGTGATCAGCCATACCTGGTTTCCGTCCCAGTGCGGGGCAATGGAGTTAATCATAATTCGACGCTCGGTGTCGTTACGACCGAGGAAACGGGTGAGCATGCCCACCCCCATGTCGAAGCCATCGGCGACAGCAAAACCAATCAGCAGTACACCGATCAGCAGCCACCAGATAAAACGCAATACTTCATAATCGATCATTTGACGACTCCTGTCTTAGCGTGCCGGCTGAGTAGTCGCGGAAGACTGCTCAAAGTGGTAACGACCGGTTTTCAGGCTGCTTGGGCCACGGCGCGCGAATTTGAACATCAGGTACAGCTCCGCCACCAGGAACAGGGTATACAGACCACAAATCAGCAGCATCGAGAAGATCAGATCGCCCGCGGTCAGCGACGAGTTAGCGACGGCCGTTGGTAGCACCTCACCTATCGCCCACGGCTGACGGCCATATTCCGCCACGAACCAACCGGATTCGATAGCAATCCACGGCAGAGGAATGGAATACAGCGCGATGCGCAGCAGCCATTTTTTCTCGCCTATCTGGTTACGGATAACCGTCCAGAAGGAGACTGCAATGATCGCCAGCATCAGGATGCCGCATGCCACCATGATACGGAAGGCAAAATAGAGCGGCGCAACAGCAGGAATGGAGTCTTTGGTCGCCTTAGCAATCTGCTCTTCCGTCGCATCAGAGACGTTTTCGGTATAGCGTTTCAGCAGCAGACCGTAACCAAGATCTTTCTTAACATCGTTAAACCGATCGCGAACGGTTTGGTCGGTTGAGCCAGCGCGCAGCTGTTCCAGCAGCGAGTAGGCTTTCATCCCGTTACGGATACGCTCTTCGTGCTGAATCATCAGGTCTTTCAGGCCGGTAACCTGTTTATCCACGGAGCGAGTGGCAATGATGCCCAACGCGTAAGGGATTTGAATCGCGAAGTGGTTTTCCTGCGCGTTCTGATCGGGAATACCAAACAGGGTAAAGGAAGCCGGTGCCGGCTGCGTTTCCCACTCGGCTTCGATAGCCGCGAGTTTAGTTTTCTGCACGTCGCCCATTTCGTAACCGGATTCATCACCGAGAACGATAACGGAAAGAATAGCCGCCATACCGAAGCTGGCAGCGATAGCGAAGGAGCGCTTAGCAAAAGCGAAGTCGCGGCCGCGCAGCATATAGTAGGAGCTGATGCCGAGGACGAACATTGCGCCGCAAACGTAGCCAGAAGCAACAGTGTGGACAAACTTAACCTGAGCGACAGGGTTCAGGACCAGCTCAGAGAAGCTGACCATTTCCATACGCATGGTTTCAAAGTTGAAGTCCGACGCAATCGGGTTCTGCATCCAGCCGTTAGCAACGAGGATCCACAGTGCTGACAGGTTGGAACCCAGCGCCACCAGCCAGGTCACCGCCATGTGCTGAACTTTGCCCAGACGATCCCAACCAAAGAAGAACAGACCTACAAAGGTAGATTCGAGGAAGAAGGCCATCAGACCTTCAATGGCCAGCGGCGCACCGAAGATATCGCCCACATAGTGAGAGTAGTAAGACCAGTTAGTCCCGAACTGGAACTCCATGGTCAGACCGGTTGCCACACCCAAAGCGAAGTTGATACCAAACAACTTGCCCCAGAATTTGGTCATATCTTTATAAATCTGTTTGCCAGAAAGGACGTAGACCGTTTCCATGATGGCCAGCAGGAACGCCATACCGAGCGTCAGTGGCACAAAAAGGAAGTGGTACATCGCGGTCAAGGCAAACTGTAAGCGCGACAGTTCGACTATATCTAACATCATGACTCCTTGCTCATCGCATGAAGACTCCGAGAGTGAACCCCGTTAGAAAGGGTCACACGCATGCCCCAATACAAATTTATTTGCGTCTTATCGCCACCGCCATTTCGCCAGGAATCAGGAAACGGTAGTCGTGAAAAGTTACAAACATGTTAACAAAACACCCAAATTGATCCCGTGATTATATTACGCTGCAAAACCCTTACAATAAATAGGTTTTTATTGAGATAAATTTGCAGTTTTCGACGGCGATCAATTTATAGCGAAAATACCGGTTTTCGGTCAATTTGATCCGCGACAATTTAACTCCATTTCATATTCTTTTCCAAGTTTTAAACATTGATTTAAATCAATTTTCATTTTAAATGTTAATTATGTTTACCTTGTTCACCTTTGGTAAATCCAAGGTTAACGATATGTTTTACAACAGTATCATCGGTTACTGAAAATGATAGTCGATTTATTTAATTCCGGAGCGGAATTTAATGAGTGGAAGAATAGCAGTCAAAACTGAGCCATAAACTGATAATGCCGCGTAGCTCACAGATTTTTTTTATCAAGTCAGGACCATATATTTTTTACTTATTTTATTTATCATTGATTTTACCTTTAATTAACACACATGCGTAACTATCTCATTCTCAAGTAAATGCACTGCATAACAGCCCCCTCCTCTGCAGTCAGAACGACTTCCCCAGCCCCGCTATCGACAAAAGCGCCCTTTTCCCCCTGACGATGTTGATAGGGTCGATTTTCGCCCTCTTCGTACTCACCAACAAAAATGAAATATAAAAATCACATATCGTCATTTTTTATCTTTAATCTAACAATTTAATTTTTGTATATATAAACGACTGTCTAAATTCCGTTATGCCGCTCACAAAACAATTTAAAGAATTGTATCTCTTACTTATTAAAAAAAGACCAATTAACTAAAAACAAAATAAGACCTTGCTCACAAACATCACAACGCATTTATTAGACCCACGCTAAGCAACAATACCTCGGTGTAAAAATAAAAACATAACCATATGATATTTAATGACTTTAAAAACAAAAATCAAAAACGAGAGTTTTTCGAAAGATATTCTGAAAATAGATCAATTGCTTCCCCCCTACTAACCACAGACACTCCAGCCCTATTAACAGGCAGCCGGAATCAACGCTGCTAAATATTAAAAGTCGTTTTTATTTTAGACCATCAGCCCTACAGAGGATTACTCATGAAGAAATCAACACTTGTTATTGGCGTCATTGGTGCTGACTGCCATGCAGTAGGTAATAAAGTTCTGGACCGCGTTTTTACTGGCCATGATTTTCGCGTAATCAATCTGGGGGTGATGGTAAGCCAGGATGAATATATTGATGCCGCCATCGAAACCGGTGCTGACGCCATTGTCGTGTCATCCATTTACGGTCACGGCGATATTGACTGCCTGGGACTGCGCGAACGCTGCATCGAACGCGGTATTGGCGACATTCTCCTCTTCGTCGGCGGTAATCTGGTCGTCGGCAAACACGATTTTGCCGATATTGAAGCCAAATTCAAAGAGATGGGTTTTAACCGTGTCTTCGCTCCAAGTCACGATCTTGAAGATGTCTGCCAGCTCATGGCCAATGACATAAGTCAGCGCCACGGTGTCGAGCAGCGCTGCCTGGAAGAGGCTATCTGATGCAGACCGTCTCTGTCGATATCGGCTCGACGTGGACCAAAGCAGCCCTCTTCGCGAAGGAGGGAGATGCATTAACGCTGGTTAACCACGTTCTGACCCCGACCACTACGCATCATCTGGCAGACGGTTTTTTTGCCAGCCTGAATCAGGTGCTAAACGTTGCCGATGCTCGTCCCCTGCTCAATAGCGGTGAAGTGACGCTAAAGTATTCCTCGTCGGCAAAAGGCGGTCTTGCCGTCGCTGCCATGGGGCTGGTGCCATCCATCACCCTGGAATCTGCAAAAGTGACCGCCCATTCGGCGGGGGCGAAAATCGCCCAGTACTACTCGTATAAACTCAACCGCCACGATATCGAGTCGCTGGAAGCCTCGCCGCCGGATATCCTGCTATTTACCGGCGGGACGGACGGCGGCGAAGAGAGCTACGGCCTGGCCAATGCCCGCGCGCTGGCAGAGTCAAAGCTCGACTGCGCCATTATCTACGCCGGCAACCGTGATATTCAGGACGACGTGCTGGCTATCCTCGGGCATAAAGATCTGACCACGGTGGACAACATTCTGCCCGACCTCGATCACCCGAATCCTTACGCTGCCCGCAAAGCCATTTGCGATGTGTTCTTGTCGCGTATCGTCAAGGGTAAAGGGCTGGACGTGATCGTCGGTGAAACCGGCGAAGAGCCGATGCCGACCCCATGGACCGTCTACGAGCTGGTAAAAACCATCAGCAACTACGACAGCGCATGGAAAGAGTTCATGCTGATCGACATGGGCGGCGCCACCACCGATGTCTATTCCGCCAGCGCGAACACCCTCTCACCCGATACCGTCCTGCACGGGGTTCCTGAACCGTTTGTTAAACGCACGGTAGAGGGCGATCTAGGAATGCGCGTCTCCGCGGTAGTGGTTGGCGAAAGCACCCATGAGCTGGTGAAGGTGGTCTTTGCTCAACAGCCGGAACGTCAGGAAGCCTTTTACGGCTATCTGCGTCATCTGGTCGCCCATCCCGATTATCTGCCGCAAGGCGCCGAAGAGACATTCTTCGACACCCTGCTCGCCGGACTGTGCGTCGGCTACGCCAGCGAACGCCACGCGGGCACCAAAAAACAGGTCTGCACCTGCGTGGGCAACGTCGATTTACAGATGGGCCGCGACCTGACAACCGTACGCAAAGTCGTCGGTTCCGGCGGATGGCTCTCCCGCGCCAGCCAGTTCGACATCCATAGCTGGCTGAAGTACCGCGAACTGGACGACGACGGCAGACGCATTCTCTTACCCACTCAGTTTGAATATTACCGCGATGCTCAAGGCCTGCTTCCGCTACTGGCAAACGTTGCCAGGCTCTACCCAGAACTTGCCGCCCGCACCAGCATTCAGTGTTTAACCCTATAAAATCTAAGGCAAAGACGAATGGAACTTCGCAATAAAAAGCTAACCCATGATGAATTCATGACCGAGCGGAATCAGGTATTGCAGACCTGGCAGACCGGGAAAGATGTTGAACACTTCGAAGATGGCGTGAAGTACCAGCAAACCATTCCTGAGAAAAAACGCTTTTCTCACGCTCTGCTGAAGGCCGATCAGGAAGGGAAAACCCTGAGCCAGCCGCGCGCGGGCGTGGCGTTAATGGATGAGCACATCGAACTGCTTAAAACGCTGCAGGTAGAGTGCGACCTGCTGCCCAGCACCATTGATGCCTATACCCGTCTGAACCGTTATGAAGAGGCGGCGATTGGGATTCAAAAATCCATCGAAGCGGGAACGTCCAAACTGAACGGCCTGCCGGTGGTAAACCACGGTGTCGCTGAATGCCGTCGAATGACCGAGTCGCTGGAAAAACCGGTTCAGGTGCGCCACGGCACGCCTGATGCGCGTCTGTTAGCTGAAATCTCAATGGCCAGCGGATTTACCAGCTACGAAGGCGGCGGTATCTCCTACAACATCCCTTACGCCAAGCGCGTCACCCTGGAAAAATCAATTCGTGACTGGCAGTACTGCGACCGCCTGATGGGCCTGTATGAAGAACACGGCATCCGCATTAACCGCGAGCCGTTTGGCCCACTGACCGGCACACTGATCCCACCGTTTATGTCCCACTCGGTGGCGATTATCGAAGGTCTGCTGGCGCTGGAACAGGGCGTGAAATCCATCACCGTCGGCTACGGCCAGGTCGGCAGCCTGACGCAGGATATCGCGGCTATTCAATCCCTGCGCGAACTGTCGCACGAATACTTCGGCAATTACGGCTTCGACGATTATGAGCTGAGTACCGTCTTCCACCAGTGGATGGGCGGCTTCCCGGAAGATGAATCGAAAGCGTTCGCCATTATCTCCTGGGGCGCGGCGGTGGCCGGTATGTCCGGCGCGACCAAAGTGATTACCAAGAGCCCGCACGAAGCCTTCGGCATTCCAACTGCCGCAGCAAACGCCCAGGGTCTGAGAGCCTCGCGCCAGATGCTCAACATGGTCAGCGACCAGAAATTCCCACCATGCGCTGCCGTTGAACAGGAAGTGGACCTGATTAAGAGCGAAGTTCGCGCCGTACTGAGGAGAGTTTTCGAACTGGGCAACGGCGATATCGCCCGCGGCACGGTACTGGCTTTCGAAGCGGGCGTGCTGGATGTGCCTTTCGCTCCGGCCTCTTGTAACGCGGGCAAAATCCTGCCGGTTCGCGATAACTCAGGCGCCATTCGCGTGCTTGAAGCCGGCGCGGTTCCGCTGCCAAAAGACATTCTCGCCCTGCACCATGATTACGTCGCCGAGCGTGCGAATTTCGAAGGACGCAAGCCTTCATTCCAGATGGTTGTTGATGACATCAACGCTGTATCCCACAGTAAATTAATAGGAAGACCATAATGAAAATTAAACAGGCCCTTTTTACCGCTGGCTACTCTTCATTCTATTTTGATGACCAGCAGGCGATTAAAAATGGCGCGGGTCATGATGGATTCATGTATACCGGCGCGCCGGTTACCCCGGGCTTTACGTCGGTGCGCCAGGCGGGTGAGTGCGTCTCGGTACAGCTGATTCTGGAAAACGGCGCGGTGGCGGTCGGTGATTGCGCCGCCGTACAGTACTCCGGCGCGGGCGGCCGCGATCCGCTGTTCCTGGCGGAAAACTTTATCCCGTTCCTCAACGATCATATTAAACCGCTGCTTGAAGGCCGCGATGTCGATGCGTTCCTGCCGAACGCCCGCTTCTTCGACAAGCTGCGTATCGACGGCAATCTGCTGCATACCGCCGTCCGCTACGGCCTGTCTCAGGCGCTGCTCGACGCCACTGCGCTGGCAAGCGGTCGCCTGAAGGCGGAAGTGGTTTGCGACGAGTGGCAGCTGCCGTGCATCCCGGAAGCGATTCCTTTATTTGGTCAGAGCGGCGATGACCGCTACATCGCCGTCGACAAGATGATCCTCAAAGGCGTGGACGTGCTGCCGCACGCGCTGATCAACAACGTCGAAGAGAAACTGGGCTTTAAAGGCGAAAAACTGCGTGAGTATGTGCGCTGGTTGTCCGACCGAATCCTCAGCCTGCGTACCAGCCCACGCTATCACCCGACGCTGCACATTGATGTCTACGGCACCATCGGTTTGATCTTCGACATGGACCCGGTGCGCTGCGCCGACTATATCGCCAGCCTGGAGAAAGAAGCGCAGGGTCTGCCGCTCTATATAGAAGGCCCGGTCGATGCCGGTAACAAGCCGGATCAGATCCGTATGCTGACCGCCATCACCAAAGAGCTGACTCGTCTGGGTTCTGGCGTGAAGATTGTCGCCGACGAATGGTGCAACACCTATCAGGATATCGTGGACTTCACCGATGCCGGTAGCTGCCACATGGTACAGATAAAAACCCCGGATCTTGGCGGCATTCACAACATCGTTGACGCAGTGCTGTACTGCAACAAACACGCCATGGAAGCCTATCAAGGCGGTACCTGCAACGAAACCGAGATCAGTGCCCGCACCTGCGTGCATGTCGCGCTGGCCGCACGCCCAATGCGTATGCTGATCAAACCAGGCATGGGCTTCGATGAAGGTCTCAACATCGTGTTTAACGAAATGAACCGCACCATCGCGCTGTTGCAGACTAAGGATTAAGAGATGGCTCGTACATTTAAGATCTTATCGCCTACGGCTATTCTGGGTTATGGCTTCCCGGAAGAGAGTTTTCGTAAAGCCATGGAAGAGTCGCCAGATCTTATTGCCGTTGATGCCGGTTCATCCGATCCTGGCCCCCACTACCTGGGGGCAGGTAAACCCTTTACCGACAGGGCCGGAGTGAAACGCGATCTGCGCTATATGATCGTCGCTGGCGTGAAAAACAACATTCCGGTGGTGATCGGCACCGCCGGAGGATCCGGCGCCGCACCACATCTGGAGTGGTGTCGCCAGATAATCCATGAGATTGCGCAGGAAGAGAAACTGTCTTTCTCGATGGCACTAATCCCGTCTGATGTTGATAAAGAAGTCGTTCATCAGGCGCTGGATAACGGCAAAATTACCGCGCTGGATTTTGTTCCGGAACTGACTCACGAGGCTATCGAAGAGAGCACCTATATCGTCGCACAGATGGGGATCGAACCTTTCCAGCGGGCGCTGAAAGCCGGTGCGCAGGTGGTGCTGGGCGGTCGTGCCTACGATCCAGCCTGCTTCGCCGCGCTGCCAATTATGCAGGGTTTCGATGAAGGGCTGGCGCTGCACTGCGGCAAGATCCTTGAATGTGCGGCCATTGCCGCCACGCCGGGTTCAGGTTCCGACTGCGCCATGGGGATTATCGACGACCACGGCTTTACGCTGAAAGCGTTCAATCCAAAGCGTAAGTTCACCGAAACCTCCGCGGCGGCGCATACTTTGTATGAGAAGTCCGATCCGTACTTCCTGCCGGGTCCTGGCGGCGTGCTGAACCTGAAAGGGTGTACCTTCAAAGCCGTCAACGAGGGCGAAGTCTACGTCAGCGGTTCACGTCACGAAGAAACACCATACGCACTGAAGCTGGAAGGTGCTCGTCAGGTCGGCTTCCGCTGCCTGACCATTGCCGGAACGCGCGACCCGATCATGATTGCCGGGATCGATAACATTCTCGAAGAGGTACAAGCCAGCGTGGCGGCTAACCTCTCGCTGACTGACGACAGTATCCGCATGACGTTCCACCTGTACGGTAAGAACGGCGTGATGGGCAACCATGAGCCGATGAAAACCGCCGGACACGAGCTGGGGATTTTGCTGGATGTGGTCGCGCCAACTCAGGATATCGCCAACAGCGTCTGTTCGCTGGTGCGCTCTACCCTTCTGCACTACGGCTATGAAAATCGCATTGCAACTGCGGGCAACCTCGCCTTCCCGTTCTCGCCGTCTGATATTCAAAGCGGGCCGGTGTATGAGTTCTCTATCTATCACCTTATTGAAGCCAGCGACGCGCTGCGTTTTGATTTCCACATTGAACAGGTGACGCCAGAAGGAGTTCAGGCATGAAACAATCCATATGCTCGCTGGCGCAGGTCATTCGTTCCAAAAACGCCGGACCGTACGAACTGGTTTTAGATATTTTATTTAAAACCCAGGAAGATTATCAGCGGGTAAAACGTTCGGAACAATTAACGCCGCAGCTTATTGCTGGATTATATAACGTAAAGCCTGATTTTATTCATCGAATTGTGTGGTTTGATCCGGCTAATGCGGTAAAAATCGTCATGCCTCGCGATATTATTTCCGGCAACGTCGGTGACAATGATGTATATGGCGCACAGCAGCACGCCCCATTATTAAGTATTGAGTTCGATCTGTAGTAATACACATCATCCTTCAAGCTGCCTCTTTGTTGGCTGCACTCAGAAACCCCAGTCACATAGTTATCTATGCTCCTGGGGATTTCTTCCCTTGCCGCCTCGACGCATCTCGAACGATTTTGTGTATTCATATAAAAACAACATTGGGATTCAGGATGTTGCTGTATCACTGTTTTCCAGACTATTCATGCAACTGGTTATAACAGGGGTGCGTCTGTTCGCAGATTCACTCCACCCTACATTTAACCGCCAGTTTCCGATGGAGTAAACATGAAGAAAATAAGTTTAACCAAAATGATCATATTAGGCCTGATACTCGGCATGATTGCCGGGGTGGCTATTAATAATATGGCCTCGGCTGATACAGCAAAGTCATACGCACAGGATATTTCCATTTTTACCACCATATTTTTACGCATGGTAAAAATGATCATCGCCCCGTTGGTTATTTCTACCCTGGTCGTAGGTATTGCCAAAATGGGCGATGCGAAAACGCTCGGGCGTATATTCTCTAAAACCTTTTTCCTGTTTATTTGTGCTTCCCTACTGTCGATTGCGCTGGGTCTGGTGATCGTCAATATGTTCCAGCCGGGTGCAGGCATCAACTTTGTGGCCCACGACGCCGGAGCCGTCGCGGCCGTGCAGTCAGAACCGTTCACGCTGAAAGTGTTTATCTCTCACGCAGTGCCCACCAGCATCGTTGATGCGATGGCACGTAACGAAATCCTGCAAATTGTCGTGTTCTCGATCTTCCTCGGCTGTAGCCTGGCGGCAATCGGCGAAAAAGCCGAGCCGATCGTGAAGGTGCTCGATTCGCTGGTCCACGTCATGTTGAAGCTGACTGGCTACGTCATGCTGTTTGCGCCACTCACCGTTTTTGCCGCCATCTCCGGGCTGATTGCCGAACGTGGCCTGGGCGTGATGGTCAGCGCCGGGATCTTTATGGGCGAGTTCTACCTGACGCTGGGTATGCTGTGGGCGATCCTGATTGGCCTGTCGACGATGATTGTCGGTCCGTGCATTGGCCGTCTGACCAAAGCGATCCTCGAACCCGCGCTGCTGGCCTTCACCACATCCAGCTCAGAAGCAGCCTTCCCTGGCACGCTGGAAAAGCTGGAAAAATTTGGCGTCTCTTCCAAAATTGCCAGCTTCGTTCTGCCGATTGGCTACTCCTTTAACCTCGTCGGCTCGATGGCCTACTGCTCGTTTGCCACGGTATTTATCGCCCAGGCCTGTAATGTCCATCTCGGGATGGGCGAGCAGATCACCATGCTGCTGATCCTGATGCTGACCTCGAAGGGAATGGCGGGCGTGCCGCGCGCCTCAATGGTGGTTATCGCCGCCACCCTGAACCAGTTCAACATTCCGGAAGCCGGTCTGATCCTGTTGATGGGCGTCGATCCGTTCCTCGATATGGGCCGCTCTGCCACCAACGTCATGAGTAACGCCATGGGGGCAGCCATTGTTGGCCGTTGGGAAGGCGAACACTTCGGTGAAGGCTGTCGTGGCAAAGCGCCAGCCAAAACGCCGGAGCATGAACGTCCTGCGACCGAACCTTCAGAAGTTGCTCTGTCCTGATCCAACAGGCCGGCTTAGCGTCGGCCTTTTTTCAACATTTCAACAGGGTTGCACCATGAATGTAAAGTTTCTCAGCACGTGCATCTTAACTGCCACCTTACTGTTTAGCGCCACGACACTGGCGCAGAACACGCCGGATTACGCCAATATTATCGAACAGGCGCACCAGAAATATAAAAGTAACCACGACGGTAAAGTCGCCGACTACATCCCTGCCCTGGCGACCTACAGTCCTGACAATTTCGCCATCACCCTTGCCACGGTCGACGGCAAAATTTATCAGGTCGGCGACGTAAAAAAAGCGTTTCCGATGGAGTCCCTGAGCAAGGTTTTCACGCTGGCACTGGCGATGGAGCAGCGCGGGCCGCAGGAAGTTTTAGATAAACTCGGTGCCAATGCCACCGGCCTGCCCTTCAACTCCGGCTTAGCGGTGGAATTAACCAAAGGGGCCCCGGAGAACCCGTTAGTCAATGCAGGAGCCATGAGCACCGTCAGTCTGATTGAAGCACAAGACAAAACCGATCGCTGGAACAAAATCCTCAACAATCTCAACGCCTGGGCCGATGCCTCACTCACCGTTAACGAGCCGGTATTCAAATCCGAAATGGAAACTAACCAGCATAACCAGGCGCTGGCGATGCTGATGAACTCTTATAACAGCTTCTATGGCGATACCCAGGAAGCCGTCGAAATTTATACCCGCCAGTGCTCGGTGGATATCACCGTTGAGCAACTCGCCAAAATGGGGGCCGTACTCGCCAACAAAGGCCAATCCCCCTTCAACGGCAAACAGTTGCTAAATGAAAACTATGTCCCGCAGGTGCTGGCGGAAATGGCGATTGCCGGGCTGTACGACGGCAGCGGCAAGTGGCTGTACACCGTGGGTATCCCGGCGAAATCCGGCGTTGGCGGCGGAATGGTTGCCGTGGTGCCAGGACAATATGCCATTGCAGTCTACTCTCCCCCGCTGGATGAAGCCGGTAACAGCGTTCGCGCCCAGCAGACCATCGAATATGTCGCCCATGCGACCCAGGCCAATCTCTTTTTAGCAAAATAGTGAGACGTAAAATGTCTAAACCCTTTGTCTGGCAGGAACTCTTTGTTCAAAGCAAAGATAATACAGAGTATGAATTACTGAGCAGTCAACACGTTACGGTGACGGAGTTAGATGGGGAAGAAGTCATCAAAGTCGCTCCGGAGGCGTTAACTCTGTTATCTCAGCAGGCGTTTTATGAGGCTTCATTTTTCCTGCGTAGCGGGCATTTAAAACAGATTGCCAGCATTTTGCGCGACCCGCAGGCCAGCAGTAACGATAAGTACGTCGCTCTCCAGCTGCTACGCAATGCCGAAGTCTCAGCCAAAGGCGTGCTACCAAACTGCCAGGACACCGGCACCGCAACCATTGTGGCGAGTAAAGGCCAGAACGTCTGGACCGGTTGCGACGATGCCGAAGCTTTAAGTAAGGGCATCTACACCACGTTTCAGGAAAACAATCTTCGCTACTCGCAAAACGCGCCGCTGGATATGTACACCGAAGTGAATACCCATACCAACCTGCCCGCGCAGATCGACATCAGCGCTACGCAAGGTAGTGAGTATCGCTTCCTGTTCGTCAATAAAGGCGGTGGTTCGGCCAATAAAGCGGCGCTATTTCAGGAAACCAAATCGATTCTACAGCCGGAGAAACTCACCGCTTTCCTGACCGAAAAAATGAAATCGCTGGGCACCGCCGCCTGTCCGCCGTATCACATCGCTTTTGTTGTGGGTGGCCTCTCCGCCGATCAGGCGCTGAAGGTGGCAAAGCTGGCATCAACGAAATACTACGATAACCTGCCCACCGAAGGGAATGAACTGGGCCAGGCGTTTCGTGATACCGCGATGGAAACCACCTTACTCAACGCCAGCCGCGAATTCGGAATCGGTGCGCAGTTTGGCGGTAAATACTTCGCCCACGATATTCGCGTCATTCGCCTGCCGCGTCACGGCGGCTCCTGTCCGATCGCCATGGCCCTCTCCTGCTCCGCCGACCGTAATATCAAAGCGAAAATCAACAAGCACGGCATCTGGCTGGAGAAACTGGAACATAACCCGGGTAAATTTATTCCCGAATCCTGCCGCGTGGAAAACAGCGGTCAAACCGTACAGCTTAACCTGAACCGACCGCTGCATGAGATCCTGCGCGACATGTCCACCTTGCCGGTCGGTACCCGATTGTCGCTGAGCGGGCCAATTGTCGTCGCCCGCGATATTGCCCATGCCAAGATCAAAGAACGTCTGGATAACGGCGAGTCGATGCCAGAATACATGAAAAACCATATCGTCTATTACGCAGGCCCGGCGAAAACCCCGGACAATCAGGCCTGCGGCTCAATGGGGCCAACCACCGGCGGACGCATGGACGGTTATGTCGATGCTTTCCAGGCGGCGGGCGGCAGCCTGATCATGCTTTCCAAAGGCAATCGCAGCCAGCAGGTGACCGACGCCTGCCAAAAACATCGGGGATTTAACCTCGGCAGCATTGGCGGTGCGGCGGCCCTGCTGACACAGCAGTATATCAAGAGCCTGCACTGCCTTGAGTATCCCGAGCTGGGGATGGAAGCGGTGTGGATGATGGAAGTCGAAAACCTGCCCGCCTTTGTGCTGGTGGATGACAAAGGGAATAACTTCTTCAGCCAGTTTGAGCAGCAGCATCGCTGCGCAACCTGTCCGGCCGGACATTAAGGAGCCAATATGCAAGCGCGAGGAAATACCGACCGTCACCGCCTGCGCCAGCAGAAGCTAAAAGAGCAGGTCGATACCCGCGTGGCGGCGGCGACGGAGAAAAAAGGCGTTCTGATCGTTTTCACCGGAAACGGCAAAGGCAAATCCACCGCCGCCTTTGGTACCGCGACGCGCGCCGTCGGGCACGGCAAAATCGTCGGCGTCGCGCAGTTTATTAAAGGCCAGTGGGATAACGGTGAATACAACACGCTGCATCCGCTGGGCGTGGAATTTCACATCATGGGCACTGGCTTTACCTGGGAAACGCAAAACCGAGAGGCCGATATTCAGGCGGCAACAGCGGTATGGCAGGAGAGTAAGCGCATGCTGGCCGACCCGCACTACGATCTGGTGGTGCTGGATGAACTCACCTATATGCTGGCTTATCACTATCTTGATACAGAGGAAGTGATTGCCGCAATTGTGAATCGCCCGCCACAGCAGAGCGTGATTATCACCGGACGCGGCTGTCACACCCGATTGTTGGATCTTGCCGATACGGTGAGTGAACTTCGCCCGGTGAAGCACGCGTTTGATAGCGGTATTCAGGCACAAGTGGGCATCGATTGGTAGTTTTATC
>NZ_JAPUEW010000022.1:0-21059 GCF_027492335.1 Klebsiella sp.
GAGAGAACTGGCCGGTTCTTTCTGACGGAGTCATCATACAAGCCCGGACAGGTGCGCCAGCGCCGCCTCCGGGAAACAGCGCACAATGCAGCTTCAGATTATCTTCCCGGTGGCGCTGCGCTGACCGGGCTACAGGCTGGTGCCGGTCTGGTAGCCCGGACAGGCGCGTCAAGCGCCGCCTCCGGGAAATAGCGCGCAATGCAGCTTCAGATTATCTTCCCGGCTGCACTACTGTATGACCGGGCTACGGGTCCGCTGCAAACTGTGGGCCTGTCCGGGGATTACGAATACTTTTTGGTGCGTCGGGTCGGGGCGGTATTGGCAGGATCGTCCGGCCAGACATGCTTCGGATAGCGCCCTTTCATCTCTTTTTGTACCTCGCGGTAGCTCCCCTGCCAGAACGCGCCTAAATCGCGGGTGATTTGCAGCGGTCGCTGAGCGGGCGATAGTAGCTCCAGCACCAGCGGTACGCGCCCCTGAGCTATAACCGGGGTCGTCGCCTCGCCAAACATCTCCTGCATCCGCACCGCCAGCGCAGGCGGATTTTCATCATGATATCGAATGGCGATGCGGCTGCCGGTCGGCACCGTATAATGACCAGGCAGCTCGCTATCCAGCTTCTGACGAAGCGACCACGGTAGCCAGTTTTGCAGCGCCTGGCGCACGTCCAGTGCCTTTAGCGCTCGCAGCGAGTGAACGCCCGTCATTTGCGGCAATAGCCACGCTTCAAGCGACTCCAGCAGCGATGTTTCATCAACGGCGGGCCACGCTTCTTCCGGCAGCCACTGCGCGGCACAGTGCAGTCTCAGGCGCAGCTGTTCCGCTTCCGGGGTCCAGTTGAGTACGCTCAGGCCCTTATCCCGGATACCGTTGAGCATCGCCTGATGCAGCTCCTCTTCCGAAGGCTTCGCCAGCGGCTGGGTCTTGATCACCAGTTGCCCGATACAGGTGCGTCGCCAGGCCTTCAGGGTGCCCAGCGTTTCGTCCCACTCGACGGTATCAGAACGCTGAGCCAACGCCGGACACTGCTCAATCAGCGCATGAATATCCACCGGCAGCGCCAGTAAAATCCGTGCATCCGGCGATGAACTGCCCTGCAATAGCAGCGGCGCAATCAGCCACTCATGGCGACCCAGCGCATCGTCAGCGTCAAGCATTGCGCCCATCCCGTTCGCCAGCTGGTAGCGCCCTTCCTGGCCGCGACGATGGGCAATACGGTCGGCAAAAGCCGTTGCCAACAGCGCCGCCATTTGCTCAGCATCAGGCTGACCGACGCGGGTCGCCAGCCTTTTCATCAATTGCTGCGCCCGCAGCTGCCAGTTGGTCTGTTGACGGGCAAACGCCGAGCTAAGATCGCTATTACCGCCGCGCGGCGGCTCTTCCAGGATTGCCGCCAGCTTAGCCGCCGTCGCGACACCATCAGCATCTTCCGTTGCGGTCAACATGGCCGCCAGGCGTGGATCGTTACCCAACGCGGCCATTTTGCGCCCGTGCGCCGAGAGTCGCTCGCCGTCCAGCGCCGATAGCGAAGTCAGCAGGCGACGGGCCGCTGCCAGGTTGGCCGCAGGCGGTAGATCCAGCCAGCTAAGCTGGGACGGATCCTGGCATCCCCACTGCAAAAGCTCCAGCAATAGCGCCGACAGATCGCTTTGCAGGATTTCCGCATCGCCCTGCGCCGCCGCCCGCTCAGCCTGCTCTTTACCTATCAAATGCAGGCAGATCCCCGGTTCCAGGCGTCCGGCGCGCCCGGCACGCTGGGTCATCGAGGCCTGGCTAATGCGTTGTGTGATCAGGCGAGTCAACCCGGTGCGGGCGTCAAAGCGGGCGACGCGCTCCTGGGCGCTATCCACCACCAGCCGAATACCTTCGATAGTCAGACTGGTTTCGGCAATATTGGTCGCCAGCACCACTTTGCGCATCCCGGCAGGCGCAGGCAGTATCGCCTTGCGCTGCTCACTCAGCGGTAGCGCACCATATAGCGGACAGAGAACCACATCGTTCGCCACCCGCTCCGCCAGCCGCTCCTGCACCCGCTGAATCTCCCCAACGCCAGGCAGGAATAGCAGCATCGAGCCGCTTTCACTGCGTAGCAGTTCCGCGGCGGCAATCGCCACCGCCTCGTCAAATCGCTGATGCGTTGGCAGCGGCAAAAAACGCCGTTCAACCGGGAACGCGCGCCCTGCGGATGTCACCGTTGGCGCCTCCGGCAGCAGCCGTTGCAGACGCTCATTATCCAGCGTTGCCGACATGATTAGCAGCTTGAGATCGTCGCGCAATCCCTGCTGTACGTCGAGCAGCAACGCCAGCGCCAGATCCGCCTGCAGGCTGCGTTCGTGGAATTCATCGAGGATCACCAGTCCGATGCCGGTCAGTTCAGGATCGCGCTGGATCATCCGCGTCAAAATACCTTCCGTGACTACCTCGAGGCGCGTATTCGCACCGACGCAGGTCTCAGCGCGCATGCGATAACCCACGGTCTCACCGGGTTTCTCCCCCAGCAGCTCCGCCAGCCTTTGCGCCACGTTGCGTGCAGCTAGCCGCCGCGGCTCCAGCAGAATAATGCGCCCGTTAATTTTACCTTCAGCAAGGATTTGCAACGGCAGCCAGGTGGATTTCCCGGCACCGGTTGGCGCATTGAGTAGAACCTGCGGCGCATGCTGCAGGGCAGTGAGAAGTTCAGGAAGAACGGCGGCAACCGGCAATGAGGACACGAAGGGCTCCGGAGGTTAACATTTGAGGGCGAGCATTGTAGCATCCTGATAATTCATTACCGAGTCTCTATCATGTCCGAGCCGAAAAGGCTGTTTTTCGCCCTTGAGCTGCCTAAAGAGGTTCAGCGGCAAATTGTTCACTGGCGCGCAGCCAGCTTTCCCGACGATGCGGGTCGACCGGTGGCGACGGATAATCTCCATCTGACGCTGGCGTTTCTTGGCGAGGTGAGCACGGAGAAACAGCGCGCACTGTCCACGATGGCCGGGCGTATTCGCCAGCCGGGCTTTACCTTGACCCTTGACGATGCCGGGCAGTGGCTACGTTCGCGGGTGGTATGGCTGGGCACCCGCCAACCGCCGCGCGGGGTGCTACAGCTGGCGAATATGCTGCGCGCTCAGGCGGCCCGCAGCGGCTGCTATCAGAGTCCGCAGCCGTTTCATCCGCATATCACCCTACTGCGCGACGCGCGCCACGCGGTGCCAATTCCGCCACCCGGCTTCAACTGGGCGTTTGCGGTCAACGAATTTGTCCTCTACGAGTCCAGCTTTAGCCGCGGGCGCACCCGCTACACCGCTCTGGAACGTTACCCTTTCGACAAGGAAAGCTGATGCAGTTCACTCCCCCGCTACAGTCCGCCATCTTAATTAAACGTTACAAACGGTTTCTTGCCGATGTTGTCACCCCCGATGGCCGTGAGCTAACCCTGCACTGCCCCAACACCGGCGCAATGACCGGTTGCGCCGCGCCGGGCGATACCGTCTGGTATTCCACATCGGATAATCCTAAGCGCAAATATGCGCACACCTGGGAATTAACTGAAACCGTACAAGGCGCAATAATTTGTGTTAATACTCTACGCGCTAATACGTTGGCGAAAGAGGCGATTCTGGCAGGAAACATTCCTGAACTTTTGGGTTATAACACGCTGAAAAGTGAAGTGAAGTATGGTTCTGAAAGTAGCCGCATTGATATTCTGTTACAGGCAGATTACCAACAAAACTGCTATATTGAAGTGAAATCGGTTACGTTGGCGGAGAAAGAATACGGTTACTTCCCCGATGCGGTCACCGAGCGCGGTCAGAAGCACCTGCGGGAGCTGATGAGCGTAGCGGCGGCGGGCGATCGGGCGGTAATTTTGTTCGCCGTACTGCATTCGGCGATCGACCGTTTCTCACCCGCGCATCATATTGATGCCAGATACGCACAGCTATTGATTGAAGCGCAAACCAAGGGGGTAGAAATTCTCGCATACAAGGCGGAACTTTCTACCGAAACAATGACTCTGAATAAGCCGATTACTGTGGTGTTAACCCCCGGTAAATAAACGGCTAAATAGTATTCTGGTCGCGAGCGCAAATACGCTTTTCCTCACAGGGTTGTCAAGTGTAACGTTTAGATAATTGCTATCCGGAAAAGCATCTGCTATTTATAGCGGCCTGATTTTTCCCCCTACACGGGGATCGATAGTGCGTGTTAAGGAGAAGCAACATGCAAGAAGGGCAAAACCGTAAAACATCGTCCCTGAGTATTCTCTCCATCGCAGGGGTGGAGCCGTACCAAGTAAAACCGGGCGAAGAGTACATGAACGAAGCCCAGTTGGCGCACTTCAGGCGCATTCTTGAAGCGTGGCGTAATCAACTTAGGGATGAAGTGGATCGCACCGTGTCGCACATGCAGGATGAAGCTGCCAACTTCCCGGACCCGGTAGACCGTGCCGCCCAGGAAGAAGAGTTCAGCCTGGAGCTGCGTAACCGCGATCGTGAACGTAAACTGATCAAAAAGATCGAAAAAACCCTGAAAAAAGTCGAAGACGAAGATTTCGGCTACTGTGAATCCTGTGGCGTCGAGATTGGTATCCGTCGTCTGGAAGCGCGTCCGACCGCTGACCTGTGCATTGATTGCAAAACGCTGGCGGAAATTCGCGAAAAACAGATGGCAGGCTAATCCACTTCGCTGGTGTATCTCCGGCGGGAGCTCGCTCCCGCCTTGATGCTTTATCAGTCACATCATGAAAGATTCACATTACATTGGGCGCTTTGCCCCCTCACCTTCTGGCGAACTCCACTTCGGCTCACTGATTGCCGCGCTTGGCAGCTATCTGCAAGCTCGGGCGAAGGGCGGTATCTGGCGTGTGCGCATTGAAGATATCGATCCGCCGCGTGAAGTCCTCGGCGCCGCCGCAACTATTCTGCGTCAATTAGAACATTACGGCCTGCACTGGGACGGTGAAGTGCTTTGGCAATCTCAGCGTCACGAAGCCTATCGTGAGCGTCTGGCCTGGCTGCACGAACAGGGGCTCTGCTATTACTGCACCTGTACCCGCGCGCGCATTCATGCCGTCGGCGGTCTTTACGACGGCCACTGCCGGGATTTACAGCTCGGTGCGCAAAACGCAGCCCTGCGCCTGCGGCAAACGCGGCCGGTTCTCGAGTTTTACGATCGACTGCGCGGTACTCTCGTCGCGGATGAACCGCTGGCGCGTGAAGATTTCATTATTCATCGTCGCGACGGGCTGTTCGCCTATAATCTTGCGGTCGTGGTGGACGATCATTTCCAGGGCATCAGCGAAATTGTCCGCGGTGCCGATCTGATTGAACCCACGGTGCGGCAGATTTCGTTGTATCAGCATTTTGGCTGGCAGCCGCCGGACTATATTCATCTACCTCTGGCGCTAAATGCTCAGGGAAATAAACTGTCGAAGCAAAATCATGCTCCAGCGCTATCACAAGGCGATCCACGCCCGGAAATTGTGCGAGCGTTAACGTTTCTTAACCAGGATGTCATTCAGGAATGGCGAGAGCTGAATATTGACGATTTACTCAAGCATGCGGTAGTGAACTGGCAGCCGGAGAAAATCCAGCATTCTCAAATGCGTTCTGCTGAGCTATGATTAGCCGCTATTTTTTTGTCCTGAAGTCCGTCTGACACTACGAGGTGTACCATTTTTACCCGAGTCGCTAATTTTTGCCGTAAGGTGCTAAGCCGTGAAGAGCGCGAGGCAGAAGCCGCTGTCGAACAACGACATATGACGGTTATCCCGCGTGATCAGCATGCAATTTCCCGCAAAGATATCAGTGAAAATGCCCTCAAGGTCATGTACAGACTCAATAAGGCGGGCTACGAATCGTGGCTTGTCGGCGGCGGCGTACGCGACCTGCTGCTGGGCAAAAAGCCGAAAGATTTCGATGTCACGACCAATGCAACTCCGGAGCAGGTACGCAAGTTGTTCCGCAACTGCCGTCTGGTCGGTCGCCGCTTCCGCCTGGCGCACGTGATGTTCGGGCCAGAAATTATTGAAGTCGCCACCTTCCGTGGTCATCACGAAGGGCATACCACCGATCGCGTCACCTCGCAGCTTGGTCAGAACGGCATGCTGCTGCGCGACAACATCTTCGGCTCGATTGAAGAAGATGCCCAACGCCGCGACTTCACCATCAACAGCCTTTATTACAGCGTCGCTGATTTCACCGTGCGCGACTACGTCGGCGGCATGAAGGATCTGCAGGATGGTGTTATCCGTCTGATTGGCGATCCGGAAACCCGCTATCGTGAAGATCCGGTGCGCATGCTGCGCGCGGTGCGTTTTGCAGCGAAGCTCAATATGAGCATCAGCGAAGAGACCGCCGAGCCGATCCCACGCCTGGCTACGCTGCTGCACGATGTACCTCCGGCGCGTCTGTTTGAAGAAGTCCTGAAGCTGCTGCAAGCGGGTGATGGCTATCAAACCTACATGCTGCTGCGCGAATACAATCTATTCCAGCCGCTGTTCCCGACCATCACCCGCTACTTTACCGAGCGCGGTGATAGCCCGATGGAGCGCATTATCAGCCAGGTGCTGAAGAATACCGATAACCGCATCCGTAACGATATGCGCGTTAATCCGGCGTTCCTGTTCGCGGTGATGTTCTGGTATCCGCTGCTTGAGATGGCGCAAAAAATTGCCCAGGAGAGCGGTCTGGCCTACCACGACGCCTTCGCGCTGGCGATGAACGACGTGCTGGATGAAGCCTGCCGCACGCTGGCGATCCCTAAACGCATTACCACGCTGGTGCGCGATATCTGGCAGCTTCAGCTGCGGATGTCTCGCCGTCAGGGCAAACGCGCGTGGAAGCTGATGGAACATCCGAAATTCCGCGCCGCCTACGATCTGCTGGAGCTACGCGCCGGTGCCGAAAACAATGGCGAGCTACAGCGTCTGACCAAATGGTGGGGCGAGTTCCAGGTGGCCACGCCGCCGGACCAGAAAGATATGCTTGACGATCTGGGTGACGATCCGGCTCCACGCCGCCGCCACCGTCGTCCACGCAAGCGCGCGCCGCGTCGCGAAGGTAGCGCATGACCCTCGCTTACATTGCCATCGGCAGCAATCTGGCCTCTCCGCTGGAGCAGGTCAACGCTGCCGTTAGTGCGCTGACGGAGATCCCTGATAGCCGGATGATAAGCGTTTCCTCTTTCTACCGTACGCCGCCGCTGGGACCGCAGGATCAACCGGACTACCTCAATGCCGCCGTTGCGCTGGAAACCTCTCTTGCCGCGGAAGAGTTGCTCAACCACACTCAGCGCATCGAACTGCAGCAGGGCCGCACCCGTAAAGCGGAACGCTGGGGACCCCGCACGTTGGATCTCGACATCATGCTGTTCGGCGATAAAGTCATTAATAGCCCGCGCCTGACCGTGCCGCACTACGACATGAAAAACCGCGGTTTTATGCTGTGGCCGCTGTTTGAAATCGCGCCAGGACTGCATTTCCCCGACGGTCTGTCATTACGTACCGTGCTCGCTAACCTTGCCGCAGAAAAACCGGCCATCTGGTAATACCCCTTCATTTTTTAGCAATTACGGCGATCGTGGTAATCGGTTGCCCAAAACCATTGCCCCCCTGAATGCTGCTGTTAGAATGCCGATTAAAATGACTTTCATCATCAGGAAACGTTATGAAACCGACCACAATCGCCGTGCTGCAGAAATGCAAACAGGAGAAGAAACGCTTCGCCACTATCACCGCCTATGACTACAGTTTTGCCAAGCTGTTTGCCGACGAAGGGATCAACGTACTGCTGGTCGGTGACTCGCTGGGCATGACGGTACAGGGCCACGACTCCACCCTGCCGGTGACCGTTGAAGATATCGCCTACCATACCCGCGCGGTACGCCGCGGCGCGCCGAACAGCCTGCTGCTCGCTGACCTGCCGTTTATGGCTTATGCTACGCCGGAACAAACCTTCGAGAACGCCGCCGTCGTGATGCGCGCAGGGGCCAATATGGTCAAAATCGAAGGTGGTGCGTGGCTGGCGGATACGGTGAAAATGCTCGCTGAACGCGCGGTTCCGGTGTGTGGGCATCTCGGTCTGACTCCCCAATCGGTGAATGTCTTCGGGGGCTATAAAATTCAGGGTCGCGGCGACGCCGGGCAAATTCTGCTTGATGATGCCCTGGCGTTAGAAGCGGCGGGCGCACAGCTACTGGTTCTGGAGTGCGTGCCGGTTGAGCTGGCGAAACGTGTTACCGAAGCCTTAACCATTCCGGTAATCGGCATTGGCGCAGGCAACGTCACCGACGGGCAAATCCTGGTGATGCATGACGCCTTTGGTATTACCGGCGGCCATATTCCTAAATTTGCCAAAAATTTCCTTAGCACTGCGGGCGACATGCGCGCTGCGGTACGGCAATATGTTGCCGAAGTGGAGTCCGGCGTCTATCCGGGCGAAGAACACAGTTTCCATTAAGGAGTGTTGTTGTGCTGATTATTGAAACCCTGCCGCTGCTGCGCCAGCATATCCGTCGTTTACACCAGGAAGGTAAGCGCATCGCGCTGGTTCCTACCATGGGCAACCTGCACGATGGTCATATGAAGCTGGTTGATGCTGCAAAAGCTAGCGCGGATGTCGTGGTGGCAAGTATCTTCGTCAACCCGATGCAGTTTGACCGCGCTGACGATCTGGCTCGCTACCCGCGCACGTTGCAGGACGATTGCGAAAAGCTGAACAAGCGGAAAGTCGATTTTGTCTTCGCGCCTGCTGCAGCGGAAATCTATCCGCAGGGTACCGAAAATCAGACTTACGTTGATGTGCCGGGGCTGTCGACGATGCTTGAAGGCGCTAGTCGTCCAGGCCACTTCCGCGGCGTCTCCACCGTCGTCAGCAAGCTGTTCAATCTGATACAGCCGGATGTCGCCTGCTTTGGCGAAAAAGACTTCCAGCAGCTCGCGCTAATTCGCAAGATGGTGGCCGATATGGGCTACGACATCGAAATTATTGGCGTGCCCATTATGCGCGCGAAAGATGGACTGGCTCTTAGCTCGCGCAACGGCTATCTCAGCGCTGAACAGCGCAAAATTGCGCCGGGACTGTATAAGGTGATGAATAGCGTAGCGGAGAAACTGGCGGGCGGTGGGCGCAATCTCGATGAAATCATCGCGATCGCCGCCCAGGAGCTGAACGAAAAAGGCTTCCGCGCCGATGATATTCAGATCCGCGATGCCGACACGCTGCTCGACCTGACGGAAACCAGCAAGCGTGCGGTGATCCTGATGGCGGCATGGCTCGGCGAAGCGCGTTTGATCGACAACCAGATAGTGACGCTCGCTCAGTAGACACGGGTTAAAAATCAGGCAATACTGCCAGGAATTTCCTCAAGGCGGATGTCACGTCCGCTTTGTTATCGTTAAGCTTTAAAGGTAGACGTTATGATTCGTAATATGCTGCAGGGCAAACTCCACCGCGTTAAAGTCACGCAGGCCGACCTGCACTATGAAGGCTCCTGCGCTATTGATCAGGATTTCCTGGATGCATCCGGCATCCTTGAGAACGAGGCTATTCATATCTGGAACGTGACCAACGGTAATCGTTTCTCCACCTACGCCATCGCCGCAGAGCGCGGTTCGCGAATTATCTCCGTTAACGGCGCGGCGGCACACTGCGCAAGCGTCGGCGATATTCTGATCATCGCCAGCTTTGTCACTATGCCTGACGAAGAAGCCCGTACCTGGCAGCCGAAAGTCGCCTACTTCGAAGGCGATAACGAAATGAAGCGCCAGGCTAAAGCGATTCCGGTACAGGTTGCCTGATTTACCCCTGCGGCTGGTTGCTAATCAGCCGCGACATTGTTTCCAGCGAATCCGTTCTTAAAATATACAGCCTTTTCAATAAGAACGGATTATCTCCCGGTTTTACCTTTCCTCTTACAGTGGTTACCGCCAGATGAAAGCCAGCATCATTTGCTGCCTGAACCGCCGTGGCGTTGTAGCCGCCAAAAGGGTAAGAGAGATAGAGTACGTGCGGATTAAACTGCGCCAGCGCCCGCCGCGAATGTTCAAAATCAAACAGAATATTGTGATAGCTGCGGCTGAGCAGGATCGGATGGCGATAAGCGTCAACCCGATGCAGGAAGTGGGTATGTGACTGCACATCAAAGACATCCTGAATCTGTTTTAATTCAGAAATACTCATAAACTGTAGAGATTTCGGCGCCCATTTCTGCGGGTGGCGTTTGATACGCGACGAGATAATAAAGGCCGTGGCGTGAAAGCCATACTGTTTGAGAATCGGATACGCATAGCGGTTGACCGATTTCAGACCATCGTCAAAGGTGATCACCACCGAACGTGCCGGCAGATTGATTTTATTTCGCAGATAGCCTTCCAGTTGATACATACTCAGCGTGGTATAGCCCTGGTCGCGTAGCCAGGTCATCTGATTGCTGAAGGCGCGAACGGAAGTGGTGGTCGAGGTGTGGCGAAAGCGGGTATTTTCTTCATCACGCAGAATATGGTGATAAGTCAGAATCGGGATACCGCTATCTTCCTGCGCATCCAGACTGCTCACCCACGCCAGGCGATTGCCAATGCGAATTTGAAACCAGGTTTGATTAAGCCGGTCTTTGAGCTTACTGATAATGGGATAGCGCAGATTATTCGAAAGCGTGCCGAACGGAGCGCTGCCGACGGAAGGCGCGTCATAAACCGGCGTATCTTTCCAGGTAATGAGATTTTGATTACTCAGCGGCTTATTCAGGTCGCCCAGGTTATCCTCAACCCGCTGCTTGCCCTGTACCGACTCCAGATGGCCCTTATCAATAAAACCGGAGCCAAAACCAAAATTGAACTCATAGTAATCCGCCGCCGTTGGCACTACCGCGAGAATTTGCCCTGCCCGCACGTTACCCACGCTCACGACCTGATTGCCAACCTGCGCCCAGATATCCGCATCCTCCGTCGTTTGCATATAGCGCGCAGGGGCGCCCTGCTGGCTTAACAGACTGGCGGAGACGCTGAGCGATGTAACAAGGAGGAGTAAAGCAAGAATTCGGGCAAACATGCACATCGAACCGGTAGATAAGAACTGCCGTCATTGTAACAAAAGCGCTATCAATACCAATGCCTAATTCCCGTACGGCTCATGCAGTAACCGGAAAGGTGGATTTTTTTGCTGCTGATGCCAAAGGCTGCTTACTGCAGGGCCTCCAGCGCTGACAATGGCATGACGAAAGGCCTCACTGCTCAGCGTCTGGCGTAACAAATACATACTCTCAAGTAATGGATAGCTAATTCCGGAAATCACTTCACAGTGGGTATGCTTATGACTCATCAGCGCGGCTACGCGATAGGGTGCTGCGCCGGTTTTATCGGTCAGAAAAACAACGCCCTCACCGCTGTCCGTCTCGTGTAGCGCATCGCACATCATACGGCTCAGCATATTGCTGCTGAGATTACGCCAATAATTCACCGCCCGGCACTGAGTCAATGGCCCAAATTTTTTCTCCAGACGATCCAGCATCTCCTGCGCCAGTTCATCATGGCAGGTAATCACCCAACCTAACATCGCTCACCTCCTTAGCAGGCAAACAATTTAGCAAGCGAAATGATGAATATCGGTGATGGCAATCAAAATTGCTTGCTGGCGCTTCGCTTAACTGAGCAGAGAAGCGCCATGAATGGCTAAATTAGCTACGAAGTCCTCGCCCGCGCTGAATCAAATACCAGCATAAGAAATAAAACGCGACGATAAACACCACCAGCACACCGACGGTGGTTGCAAGCGGAACATCGTTAATACCGAGGAAGCCGTAGCGGAACCCGCTGATCATGTAAACAATGGGGTTCAAATGCGACAGCCCTTGCCAAAACGGCGGCAGCAGGGTTAAGGAATAAAAAACCCCGCCGAGATAGGTCAACGGCGTTAGCACAAAGGTCGGGATCAGGCTGATATCGTCAAAGGTTTTAGCAAATACCGCATTGAGCAGGCCAGCCAGCGAAAATAGCACTGCGGTGAGAACCAGCGTCAGAGCGACAAATACCCATGAGTGGACCTGAAACGGGACGAAAAACAGCGAAATCGCCGTTACCAGAATGCCTACGCACAAACCGCGCGCAACGCCACCGCCCACATAGCCAGCAATGACCACGTGCGTAGGGACCGGGGCAACCAGCAGCTCCTCAATATTGCGCTGGAATTTCGCGCTGAAAAAAGAAGAAGCCACGTTGGCGTAAGCGTTAGTGATCACCGCCATCATGATCAGGCCCGGCACGATAAACTGCATATAGGTAAAACCGTGCATTTCACCGATACGAGAGCCAATCAGATTGCCGAAAATCACAAAGTAGAGAGTCATCGTAATAACCGGCGGCACCAGAGTCTGGATCCAGATACGCATAAAACGGTGAATCTCTTTGGTCCAGATGCTTTTCAGCGCGACCCAATAAAGCTGCATCATGCTGATTCTCCTTTACGGTCATGGACCAGCGTGACAAAAAGCTCTTCAAGACGGTTGGCTTTGTTACGCATACTTAAAACCTGTACTCCCTGCGTACTCAGTTGCGTAAATACGCTGTTAATACCCTGCTCACGCAGCACTTCAACCTCCAGCGTTGATGTATCGACCAGACGATACTGGTAACCTTCCAGCACCGGTAGCGGGCTTTTAGGCGCCAGATCGAGAATAAAGGTTTCTGATTTCAGCTTGGAAAGCAGCTCTTTCATCGACGTGTTTTCCACCAGCTCGCCGCTCTGAATAATGCCAATATTGCGGCACAGCATTTCGGCCTCTTCCAGATAGTGGGTAGTGAGGATAATCGTGGTGCCTTTATCGTTTAAATCTTTCAGAAATCCCCACATCGAACGACGCAGTTCAATATCCACCCCTGCCGTTGGCTCATCAAGAATCAGCAGCTTCGGCTCATGCATCAGCGCGCGGGCAATCATCAGGCGGCGCTTCATGCCGCCGGAGAGCATCCGCGCGCGTTCGTTGCGTTTTTCCCAAAGATCGAGCTGTTTGAGATACTTTTCACTACGGATAATCGCCTCTTTGCGCTCAACGCCGTAGTAGCCCGCCTGGTTAACCACAATCTGCTGCACGGTCTCAAACGGGTTAAAGTTGAACTCCTGCGGCACCAGGCCGAGCTGGCGCTTGGCATTCACCACATCTTTTTGCAGGTCATAGCCAAACACGTTGACCTCGCCGGAGGTTTTATTCACCAGCGAACTGATAATACCAATAGTGGTCGATTTACCCGCACCATTTGGCCCGAGGAGCGCATAAAAGTCGCCCGCTTCAACCTGCAGATCGATTCCACGCAGCGCCTGAACCCCGCCGGGGTAGGTTTTCTTGAGCTGTTTTAGTTCCAGAGCAATGGTCATTAAATGTCTCTTCTCGTGTCGTGACACGCGATGGGTTGTTTTAAAAAATGTGAGGTTAACCTATATTAGCGCAACGCACTTACTTGGTTACAGGCCCGTAAACATCCATGAACGATATAGATACACTCATCAGCAACAATGCACTATGGTCAAAAATGCTGGTGGAGGAGGACCCCGGTTTTTTTGAGAAACTGGCGCAGGCGCAGAAACCGCGCTTTCTGTGGATTGGATGCTCTGATAGCCGTGTACCCGCTGAACGTTTAACTGGCCTGGAACCCGGGGAACTGTTCGTACACCGTAACGTTGCCAACCTGGTGATTCACACCGACCTGAACTGTCTTTCCGTTGTGCAGTATGCCGTTGACGTACTGGAAGTCGAGCATATTATCATTTGCGGTCACTACGGCTGCGGCGGCGTGCAGTCAGCGATTGAAAATACCGAGCTCGGCCTTATCGATAACTGGCTGCTGCATATTCGTGATATCTGGTTTAAGCACAGCTCGCTGCTGGGAGAAATGCCGGAAGAGCGTCGCCTCGATACCCTGTGTGAATTGAACGTGATGGAGCAGGTCTACAACCTTGGCCATTCCACTATCATGCAGTCGGCATGGAAGCGCGGACAGAAAGTGAACATTCACGGCTGGGCCTACGGTATTCACGACGGTATGCTACGCGATCTTGATGTGACCGCCGTCAGCCGCGAAACGCTGGAACAGCGCTATCGCCAGGGAATCTCCAACTTAAAGAGCAAACACGCCAACCACAAGTAATAATAACGCACCTCATTTAATATCCCGGAAAGGCTACCGCGCTCGCCGGGATATCGCATTACATCTTACTCATCCAGCAAAGTCACTTTGCCAACATACGGCAGATGGCGATAGCGCTGGGCGTAGTCAATGCCGTAACCCACCACGAATTCATCCGGAATGGCAAAACCAACAAACTCAACCGGGACATCGACTTCACGACGGCTTGGCTTATCCAGCAAAGTACAGATTGCCAGTGATTTTGGCTCGCGCAGCCTGAGAATTTCACGCACTTTAGACAGCGTATTGCCGGAGTCGATGATGTCTTCCACGATCAGCACATCTTTACCGCGAATATCTTCATCAAGGTCTTTAAGGATTTTGACATCACGGGTGGTGGACATGCCGCTGCCGTAACTGGAGGCGGTCATGAAATCAACCTCATGCGGTACCTGAACCTCACGGCACAGGTCGGCCATAAACATAAATGAACCACGTAATAGACCTACCAGCACCATTTCGCTGCCGCTATCTTTGTAGTGTTCGTTGATTTGACGACCTAGTTCGGCAATGCGGGCTTTGATCTCGGTTTCCGGGATCATCACTTCTACAGTATGTTTCATAAAACTAACCACTTGATTCTTAGAGTAAATCATCAAAGCCGCTGCGATTGCATCGACGTTGACCGGCAAGCCACTCAGTATACCAGCAAAAAGAAATCTACGGTGCAGTGATTAATAAAGCCCATTTTGTGATTCCGATCACACTTGTTAAATCCTATAATTAAGTGCAGTCAAAAAATTAACAAACAAATGAGTATCTTTCTATGGCAGAAACAAAATCTCAACAATCACGGCTACTCGTGACGCTGACAGCGCTTTTTGCAGCGTTCTGTGGCCTCTATCTTTTAGTCGGTGGAGCCTGGCTGGTCGTTCTCGGCGGCTCATGGTACTACCCTATCGCAGGTCTGGTGATGCTTGGCATTACCGTCATGTTATTCCGCGGTAAGCGTTCTGCACTTTGGCTATATGCTGCGCTGCTGCTCGCCACCATGATCTGGGGAGTCTGGGAAGTTGGCTTCGATTTCTGGGCGCTGACGCCACGTAGCGACATCCTGGTCTTCTTCGGCATTTGGCTTATCCTACCGTTTGTCTGGCGTCGCCTGCCGGTTCCATCCGCCGGGGCGGTTGCAGGACTGGTTATCGCGCTGCTCATTAGCGGCGGCATTCTGACCTGGGCTGGCTTCAACGACCCGCAGGAAATCAACGGCACGCTGAGCGCTGACTCAACGCCAGCAGCGCCAATTTCCGAGGTTGCAGATGGTGACTGGTCGGCGTATGGCCGTAATCAGGAAGGCCAGCGTTACTCACCGCTGAAGCAGATCAACGCGGACAACGTGAAGAACCTGAAAGAAGCCTGGGTGTTCCGTACCGGGGACCTCAAGCAGCCTAACGATCCGGGTGAGATAACCAATGAAGTCACGCCGATTAAAGTTGGCGACACGCTATATCTGTGTACTGCCCACCAGCGTCTGTTCGCCCTTGATGCTGCTACCGGTAAAGAGAAGTGGCACTTCGATCCGCAGCTTAACTCAGACCCATCTTTCCAGCATGTGACCTGCCGAGGCGTTTCATATCATGAAGCCAGAGCAGATAATGCCCCGGCGGATGTGGTTGCAGATTGCCCACGCCGTATCATTTTGCCTGTCAACGATGGTCGCCTGTTCGCCATCAACGCCGACAACGGTAAGCTATGTGAGTCCTTTGCTAATAAAGGCATTCTCAACCTGCAAACCAATATGCCAGTCACCACGCCAGGCATGTATGAACCGACTTCACCGCCGATCATCACGGATAAAACCATTGTTATCGCAGGTGCTGTAACCGATAACTTCTCAACCCGCGAGCCGTCAGGCGTCATTCGCGGCTTTGATGTGAATACCGGCAAACTGCTGTGGGCATTCGATCCGGGCGCGAAAGACCCGAATGCTATCCCGGATGATGAACATCATTTCACACTGAATTCACCTAACTCCTGGGCACCGGCGGCCTATGACGCGAAGCTGGATCTGGTCTACCTGCCGATGGGCGTGACCACGCCGGATATCTGGGGTGGTAATCGTACGCCAGAGCAGGAACGCTTTGCCAGTTCCATCGTAGCGCTGAATGCCACTACCGGAAAACTGGCGTGGAGTTATCAGACCGTTCACCACGACCTGTGGGATATGGATATGCCGTCGCAGCCGACACTGGCGGATATCGACGTGAACGGCAAAACCGTTCCGGTCATTTACGCTCCGGCGAAAACCGGCAACATTTTTGTCCTCGACCGCCGCAACGGTGAACTGGTTGTCCCGGCACCGGAAAAACCGGTTCCGCAAGGGGCGGCTAAAGGCGACTATGTTTCGAAAACTCAGCCGTTCTCCGATCTGAGTTTCCGTCCGAAGAAAGACCTGACCGGCGCGGATATGTGGGGCGCCACTATGTTTGACCAGTTGGTGTGTCGCGTTATCTTTCATCAACTGCGCTATGAAGGCATCTTCACTCCACCATCGGAACAAGGGACTTTGGTATTCCCGGGTAACCTGGGTATGTTCGAATGGGGCGGGATCTCCGTCGATCCAAACCGCCAGGTCGCGATTGCTAACCCAATGGCGCTGCCGTTTGTATCAAAACTGATCCCACGCGGTCCCGGTAACCCGATGGAACCGCCGAAAGATGCGAAAAGTTCCGGTACCGAGTCAGGGATCCAACCGCAGTACGGCGTCCCGTATGGCGTAACCCTGAATGCATTCCTGTCACCGTTCGGCCTGCCGTGTAAACAGCCTGCCTGGGGCTATATCTCCGCACTGGATCTGAAAACCAACGAAGTGGTGTGGAAAAAACGTATCGGTACACCACAGGATAGCCTGCCGTTCCCAATGCCCGTGAAACTGCCGTTCAATATGGGTATGCCAATGCTAGGGGGCCCCATTTCAACAGCCGGTAACGTACTGTTTATTGGCGCGACCGCGGATAACTATCTGCGCGCGTACAATATGAGCAATGGCGAGAAATTATGGCAAGCACGTCTGCCTGCAGGCGGGCAGGCAACGCCGATGACCTATGCAGTGAATGGCAAGCAGTACGTTGTCATCTCTGCCGGTGGTCATGGTTCGTTTGGCACGAAGATGGGCGACTATATTGTCGCTTACGCTTTACCTGACGACGCGAAGTAAAAACAGAAGGCCCGGAAATCGGGCCTTTTCTTTATGATTCAAATCAAGCTCTTTGACCTGATCATTAAGGTGCTTCAGGAATAACATCTACACCGTAAACCCAAGCATCATTCCCGTATCTTCATGCTCCAGCAGGTGACAATGGGCCATATAGGCAAATTCTTTTGGCGCATCGTGATCAAATTTCACCAGCACTTCACTGACATCACCCTCTACCCGTACGGTATCTTTCCAGCCGCTACGGTGCGCAGCCGGTGCTTTACCGTTTTCTGATAAGATTCGGAATTGAGTGCCATGGATGTGAAACGGGTGAAGCATCATGTCACCTTTACCAGAAATCACCCACCGCTCATATTGCCCTTTTGTCGCAGCAAACATGGGAACATTCATATCAAATGCTTTTCCGTTAATCCGGTTAGCATTATGGAAATCAAAGCCTTTATCACGATGCTCCATTTGCGCCTTACCGCCATGATTCATATGGCTCATGTCACCGTGGTTCATATTCCCCATCTCTCCATGATTCATCATCATGCTATGGTCCATTCCGGACATCGCCTGGTCACCATATTTTTGCATCAACGCCTGCATGCCCATCATATCAAGCATCGGATCCATAGAGAGCTGCAGCGTACGCTGAGTTAGCCCTTGTAAAGAGGGCAGAGCTGGCATCGCAGCCAGAACATCTGGCAGCTTGCCGGAAGCCTGAATCGTCAGTGGTTGAACGCGCAATACCGGCTGCGGCTTATCGAACGGGGTAATGGCCATTCCCATCTGATTCACCGGCAGCGTTATCAGATCAAAGGGGTTACCATCCGTCGTATCCACCAGGACTTCAAAACGCTCCCCCATGAGTACTGGCAGCTCACTCACTTTCACTGGCTCAGCCAGTAGACCGCCGTCGCTTGCCACTACATACATCGGTCTCTTATCACTGGTTGAGAAATTCACAGAGCGGGCATTACAGCCGTTAAGCAAACGCAGACGCAACCAGCCGCGGGGTGCGGCATGTTCAGGATAAAGTGCCCCATTGGTCAGCAGCGTGTCACCAAACCAGCCAACGGCTGCGCTCATAATATCGAGCTGATAATCAATCTCACCGGCTGAAGTGAATTTTTTATCCTGCACAATCACCGGTACATCATCGATCCCCCACTGCTTTGGCAGAAGCAACTTTTCGCTTTCTGCATCAGATATCAGCACCAGGCCTGCCAACCCCATAGCCACCTGTAGGCCGGTTTTACCATGCTGATGTGGGTGAAACCAGCAGGTTGCCGCTCGCTGCGTCGGAGTAAAACTGACCGTTCGGGAACCACCTGCGGCAATCACGCCCTGCGGGCCACCGTCCACTTCTCCAGGCACTTCCAGTCCATGCCAGTGCACCGTTGTTTCCTCAGCCAGGCGGTTATGAATATCAATCGTCGCCATTTCTCCTTGTTTTAGCTGCAGCGCTGGTCCCAGCAAACTACCGTTATAGCCCCATGTAGTGGCAAGGTGAGAGCCAAATTGCGTTCTGCCAGCCTGAATGGTTAATGTGATGCGATTGCGTGCATCAGCAGTCAGCAGTTCCGGTATGGGTAATGCCGGGCGACCAGCAGCAAAAACCGAGCGGCTCCAAAGCGGCAATGCGCTGGCGATACCAGCCGCTGCAGTTAATTTGAGAAATTCACGACGTTGCATTTTCACATCCTTTTATTCTGCTGGCGAATATTTAAGCTTAAACCTTCCACCAACGGGAAGGTCAAGCAGAAGAGTAAGAATAAAGCTCGGCGTAGTGTAAAGAAGTATGCTAACGTTGTTCGTCCGTGATTCAATGGTAGAGAAAATGAAGACGCTTTTCAGAACAATAGTGCTCGGCAGCCTGCTTGCTCTATCCGCTAACAGCTATGCATTAAGCGAGTCAGAAGCGGAAGATATGGCTGATTTAACGGCAGTATTTGTCTTTCTGAAGAACGACTGCGGCTATCAAAATTTACCTAACACGCAAATACGCCGTGCTCTGGTCTTCTTTGCTCAGCAGAATCAATGGGATTTAAGCAATTACGACAGCTTCAATATGAAGGCACTGGGCGAAGATAGCTATCGTGACCTCAGCGGAATCAAAATCCCAACGACCAAAAAATGCAAAGCACTGGCGCGAGACTCGCTTAGCCTGCTGGCTTATGTGAAATGAGCATCATTGTATTTTAAAGTCAATAGCCGTTTAAACCCGGCTATTGCGTTTATTCATAATAGCACTCATTTAACAACACGCTTTATTTCATATCTCAATTCAAAAACTTCATTGATTATTCATTACGTGTTTAGCTAATTAATAAAACAATGCATTTAAAAAATGAGAATACCATTATTGCAATCTCATTTTTTGCACACTATTATCGCTCGATAACAACTCTTTTTATCAATGGAATGAAGCCTTGAACATATCCTTATTTACACGCATAGCACCTCTGGCCGTTATTTTATTGGTTGGTTGTAATTCAACGTCATCCCGACAATCCACCAAGTTAGTGAAACCATTACCTGAAACGACATTAAGCCAACAAACTGAACAGCAGCGGCTCGCCGAGGAGCAAGCTCGTATTGAAACTTGTCGTAAAGCTCTGGACTCTCTGAAAGAGGTTAATCCCAAGCAGGCAGCCAAACTAAGCAACGATTTTACCGCCCTGCTTAGCGCCGCGACGCAATATAACTCTGTGCGCAGTAAAGTTGCCGAACCCACTAAACAGGGCATCGATTCAATGTATCAGTTTAAATCAATCAAGCTCTGTGCGGATATTGAAAAAGAGCTGATAGATAGCCTTGTTAAACGTGGTGAAAATGTTCAGCTATGAACGGAAAAACATTCATAAACATCAATTCGATATCGCTAGCAGCAGCGTTTGTGCTGGCGCTATCGCCATCACCGGGTGTCTGTGCGGATAAAGATGCGCTGATAAACGTCACGGCGGGTTCTAATAGTGACGATTCAGGCCCTGCATTTTTACACTTCGCCAAAGAGCAGCAGGCTCAGAAAAGTAGTGAGCCTGTGAAACCCGTTGAACAAAAAAATAATATCACCAAGAAAACGGATAACAAAATTAGCAATAAAAGCAGCGAAGCCTCCCGTCAGGCTGCAATAATTGCTCAAAAAGACAAAACAATTCGTCAACTTCAGCAGCAACTCGCAGCGAGACCCGCGACGACCGAAGTCGCTTCCGACAACCAAAAGGAGTTAACAGAAAAAATTGAGCAGCTTGAAAAGAAATTAGCCGTTGCTTTAGCAGAAAAACAACAATTAATAAACAAAGAGCTTTCCGCAGTTGCGGAGATAAAAAAGAGCTCAGGACAGCTTAATGCCACGGCAAATAAAATTCAGCAACAAGAAAATAAACTGGAATCCGTAGAATCAGCAAAACAAAAACTCGAACTACAGCTGGCTCAGGTAAGCAGCGAAAAAGAAACGCTAATAAAAAAACTCGCGGCTGAAGAGAAAGAAAAGCAAGCGCTTGCAGAGAAATTAGCAACCTCTGTTCCGGAAAAACAAACGTCTACAACAAAGCTCGCAGCCGCACAGCAGACGCTGCAAACCAGGCTGAACGCGTCTGAAGAAACTCAGAAATCACTGCTAGCAAAACTCACCGCGGCAGATACCACGCAGCAGACGCTGCAAACTAAGCTGAGCGCGTCTGAAGAAGCTCAGAAAGCGCTGGAAGCAAAACTCACCGCGGCAGATACCACGCAGCAGACGCTGCAAACTAAGCTGAG
>NZ_JAPUEW010000023.1:0-20893 GCF_027492335.1 Klebsiella sp.
CGCAGCATCGCCTCCGGGAAATGTGCCGGACCTGATGTATCGGCGTGGCTTTATCCCGGGAGCGGCGCTTGACGCGCCTTGCCCGGGCTACGGGACCGTGCGTTCTGCGAGTTTGGTAGCCCGGACAGGTGCGCAGCACCGCCTCCGGGAAACAACCCGCACAAATCCCTTACTTCGCCAGGCTCGCGAAACGGGTGAATACTGCATCAAAAATCGCCAGGCCTTTTGCTACCTGCTCAGCGCTGATGGTGCACGGCGGCACCACGTGAATGCGGTTTTCCACCACAAACGCCAGCAGACCGGCTTCGGTTAACGCGCCCTTAATCGCCGCCATATCCGCAGCGGTCAGCGGCGTTTTCTGCTCGCGGCTGCTGACCAGCTCCAGTGCCTGGAACAGACCACGACCGCGGACGTTGCCGATAATCGCGTGTTTCTCCGCCAGCGCTTCCAGCCCCGGGCGCAGCACCTCATTGCCCATCATTGCCGCATTCTCCACAACCTTCTCTTCTTTCATCGCGTCAATGGTGGCGACAATCGCCGCCATCGCCAGCGGATGGCCGGAATAGGTCAGCCCTCCGGCAAAGAAATGGTCGTCAAAATAGCGGGCAATCGGTTCGCTAATCAGCACGCCGCCCGCCGGAACATAACCGGCGTTAACTCCTTTAGCAAAGGTCACCAGATCCGGTACCACGCCATCCTGCTCGAAGGCAAACCAACTGCCGGTACGGCCAAAACCGGCCATTACCTCATCGAGGATCAGCACAATACCAAACTCGTCGGCCAGCGCACGCACGCCTTGCATATAGCCATCCGGCGGCACCAGAATTCCGGCGGTACCCGGAATGGATTCCAGCAGAATTGCGGCAATCGCGTTAGGACCTTCGCACTCAATCATCCGTCGCAGATGCGCCAGCGCGCGCTGGCACTCCTCCTCTTCCGTCGTGGCGTTGAACTCGCTGCGGTAGAGATAGGGGTTGAAGAAGTGAACGTGGCCGCGCGAATACTCGTTCGGCACGCGACGCCAGTCGCCGGTAGCGGCAATCGCGCTGCCGGTATTACCGTGATAGGAACGGTAGGCAGAGAGCACTTTATCGCGCCCAGTATAGAGCCGAGCCATGCGGATGGCGTTCTCGTTGGCATCCGCTCCGGCGTTGGTGAAGAACACTTTGCTAAAGCCTTCCGGCGCCAGCTCGACGATACGTTTCGCCGCTTCGCCACGGGCGAGGTTGGCGGTGGCAGGCGCGATGGTCACCAGCTCTTCCAGTTGCGCTTTCATTGCCGCCAGCACGCGAGGATGCTGATAGCCAATATTGACGTTGACCAACTGGCTGCTGAAATCAAGGTACGTATTGCCTTCGTAATCCCACAGCTCGCAGCCTTTGGCCCCGGCGATCACCAGCGGATGTAAATTGCCCTGCATCGACCATGAATGAAATACGTAGGCGCGATCCAGCTGCCGAACTTCATCATTGCTTACCGCTACATCGTTCTGTATTGCCAGCTTCATACCCTGCCCTCTCTCATGTCGTTGTTGTTGGCATCATCATTGGCTGCGCCTGAGAAAAACGGATAGAGCCAGTACGGCGAAAATGATGTGACACCGTGTCACATCGCCGCGCTCCGACTGGCCCTGTGCCCACGCGCGCGGCGTTTTTATAGTGGGAGCGACAACCTGCACAGGAGAATGAAATGGCAACGAGCAAAGTGGTGTTTATTACCGGGGCGACCTCGGGTTTTGGGGAAGCGGCGGCGCAGGTTTTCGCCGATGCGGGCTGGTCGCTGGTACTGAGCGGACGCCGTGTTGAGCGGCTGAAGACGTTAGCGGATAAGCTCAGCGCTAAGGTCCCGGTGCATATTATCGAACTCGACGTACGCGATAGCGATGCGGTTGCCGCGGCCGTGGCAGCGCTGCCCGCTGAATTCGCCGATATCACCACGTTGATTAACAACGCCGGGCTGGCGCTGTCGCCGCAGCCAGCGCAGAAAGTGGAGCTGGAAGACTGGAAAACGATGATCGACACCAACGTCACCGGTCTGGTCAACGTGACCCACGCCCTGCTGCCGACGCTGATTAACCACGGCGCGGGCGCGAGCATCATTAATATCGGCTCTATCGCCGGGCAGTGGCCCTATCCAGGCAGCCACGTCTACGGCGCCAGCAAGGCTTTCGTGAAGCAGTTCAGCTACAACCTGCGCTGCGACCTGCTCGGCACCGGTGTGCGCGTGACCGACCTCGCGCCGGGGATTGCCGAAACGGAATTTACCCTGGTGCGCACCAAAGGTGACCAGGCGGCGTCGGATAATCTTTATCGCGGCACCACGCCGCTGAGCGCGCTGGATATTGCCGAGCAGATGTTTTATATCGCCACGCTGCCGGACCATATGAATATCAATCGGGTGGAAGTGATGCCGGTACGTCAAGCCTGGCAGCCGTTCGCAATCGACCGGGATTGAGGTTTTGGTAGCCCGGACAGGCGCGTCAAGCGCCGCCTCCGGGAAGATTTTCATGCAGCAACTGAATCCCCCTTGAAACAGAAAAACTCACAGCGATGCCCTGGCGCCCGCTGAAATCGGCGAACCGGAGGTCCGAAGACAAGGGCTGGCCGCCAGGGATGGCGGACAGAGGCGAATCGAGACATGGACAAAATTGCCCGGAGCAATTTTGAACAGTGCTTGCGCTGGCCCCGGAGGGGCGAGTCCCAGGGATGGGACGAGTAGTGTCGAGTTGAGCCGACCGCAGGCTGAGGACCGGGAGGTGAGCGCAGTGCGCAGCACCGATTTCTTTGCGGGACCGCGGGGATTGTAAAGGGGGAGACGGTTTTCTCCCCCTTTACCCGTTCACGTTCGACAGAAATACATTTTCTGCGGGATAGCGGTGAACGGAATCCATATACATTCCCGGAGGCGGCGCTTGACGCGCCTGTCCGGGCTACAAAACCGCAGAGCCGTAGCCAGCCGCAACCCGGGGTTAACTGTTATCGGCTGCTCTGTAAAAACTGCCTGACGCGCTCGGAATCCGGGTTGGTGAAAAACTTCTCCGGCGGCGCTTTCTCAATCAACAACCCCTTCTCAAGAAACACCACTTCATCCGATACCTGACGTGCAAAGTCCATCTCGTGGGTCACCACCACCATGGTGTAACCCTCGGCGGCCAGCGCTTTCATCACGCCCAGCACCTCATTGACCAGTTCGGGATCGAGGGCCGATGTTGGCTCGTCAAATAAAATCACCTCCGGCGACATCGCCAGCGAGCGGGCAATCGCCACCCTCTGCTTCTGTCCACCTGAGAGCGTGATGGGGTAAACGTCGGCTTTATGCGCCATCCCCACTTTCTCCAGTTGCTGCATGGCAATAGCTTTCGCTTCATCACGCTTCATTCCCTTCACGTGCAGCAGCGCTTCGCTGACGTTCTGCTGTACGGTCAGGTGCGGCCATAGGTTAAAGCTCTGAAACACCATCCCGACCCGCTCGCGGATTTTCGACAGCTGCCGATGGGACATGGCCCGGCCATTATGTTCATCAATACCCAGCCGCTGGCCGCTGATGCGCACCTCGCCGCGATCCGGCTGCTCCAGCCAGTTCATGCAGCGCAGCAGTGTTGATTTACCAGAACCCGACGAACCAAGAATGCTCACCACGGTCCCCTTCTCTACCGTCAGATTGATATCACGCAGAACTTCAACGTTATCAAACTGTTTAGAAACGTTTTTGACGCTTACAGCAGTCGTATCATGCATGGCTCATTCCTCTTCTGGCTCCCCAGGCGCTCAGACGTTTAATCAGCAGTTCCAGCAGAATGCTGACAGCCCAGTAGAGTCCAATCGCGACGATAAAGGCGTTAAACGGGATAAAATAAGTGGCCTGCACGCTGTTGGCCGCAGCGGTTATCTCCTGGACGGTGATAATGCTGAGAAAAGCGGTGTCTTTCAGGCAAATAATCAGTTGGTTACCCATCAACGGTAATGCGGAAGACAGGATATTGGGCAGAATAATGCGGCGGAATATTTTGTAGCGTGAAAAACCCTGCGCCACCGCGGCTTCTATATAGCCACCTGAAAATACCCGGCGCTGACTGCGCAATATTTCAAAGAAATAAGCGCCGTGATAGATAATTAAGGCAATCAGCCCAGCGGTCCACGCCTCCATACTGATACCGACTTCCGGCAGGCCGTAATAGAGCAAATAGGCCAGTATCAAAAATGGAATGGCCCGCATTAAACTGACAAAGCCAATAATAAGCCGGTTAAGCGTTTTCTTTTGATATTCGGTTAAATAGCACAGCGCAATCCCGATAATTAATCCGGCAATGGCTGCGGTAATAAATAGCTCAAGGGTGGCGAGTAAACCGGCAATAAAGCTGTCGCGCACCGACCAGATAACGGCCCACTGATTCATAGCACCTCCTGTATTTATCGCGCCAGACGTTTCGCTTTACGCTCCGCCATCCCCTGCAGTTTCAGCAGCAGACCAATGATCACCACGTACAGCAGGCCCGCCGCCAGAATCGGCGAAAGAGGTTCATAGGTGACCGAAGAAATTCGGTTCGTTACGCGGGTCAAATCCACCACGCCAATCACCGCAATCGCCGGGCTGCCTTTTATCAGGAACGACATTTCGTTGACCAGCGCGGGTAGGCTCTCAATCCACATTTGCGGCAGCATGATATAGCGGAAGTAAGGCCAGCGACGCATCCCCACCGACTCCGCCGCTTCCCGCTGCTCGCGGGGGAAAGTACGAAAAGCGTTGCGCCAGATTTCGGCGTTGAAGGCCGAAGTATTGAGCGTCAGCGCCACAATCGCCGCGACGTTTTTATCGAGGTTAATCCCGACCGTCGGCAGAGAAAGAAACAGGAACAGCACCAGCGTCACCAGCGGCGTAGCGCGGGCCAGACTGATATAGACCACCAGCAGCTGATCGATAACCGGTACGCGTAGCATTCGCACCAGCGCAATCAGCAGGCCAATCACCACGCCAAAGGCGATGGCGATGGCCGAAATCCAGAGGGTCGTCCATGCGCCTTCAATCAGTAACTGCCAGGAAATTGCATCCATGAAGCCCTCCTTCACACCTTAACAGGCGGCGGTGACCCGCCGCAGAACACATTACAGACCGGCTAATTTATGAAACTGTTCCGGGCTGGTAATCGCTTCGGTCGGCAGGTCGTCATAAGTTTCGCCAAACCACTTTTTCTGCAGCTCGGCGAGCTTGCCGGTTTCCTTCATGTGGTTCATAAATTTGGTCATATAGGCCAGCAGTTGCGGCGAGTTTTTCGGGATCGGCCACGCCATATAGCCCGGACCGGAAACCGCCAGACCTTTGGCGAATACCTTTGGCTTAGCCTTCGCCAGGTCGTTGACCGAAATAACCACGTTAATCACGTAATCGAGGCGTTTGTTGGCGAGGTCGGCATAGGCTTCAGGGTAGGAAGGATATTCCACCACCGGCCCCAGTTTACCGCCGGTTTTCTCCAGCATCGCTTTCAGTTCCGGCAGACGCGCCAGCAGCGCGCTGCCCGCCTGAACGCCCACTTTTTTACCGCTCAGACTCGCAATCGTATCCAGTGAATTATCGCCAGCGCGTTTGACAAAATAGTGCTGTGCTGAAGCCCACGGCGGCGTGAAATCAAAGACTTTCAGGCGGTCGTCGGTAATCACCGCGCCGGTTAACGCCATATCGTACTGACCGGTGGAGACCGCCGCTAATAATCCGGTCCACGGCAAAATGCTCTGATCGACATTGAATTTCGCGTATTTACGTAATTCATCGAGCATATCTTTGTTAAAGCCATCCGCCTGGCCGTTATTCATAAAGTTAAACGGCGCGTAATCATCTTCGGTCGCGACTTTCAATGTGCCGGATTTTTCTATTTCCGGAAGATCGGCGGCAACTGCGTGATAAGAAAAGGCCATCGCCATGATGGCGCCAAGACACATTGAACCTAATGATTTTTTCATCAATCCACCCCTAATTAATTCGCCAGACGTGTTCATTCCAGAACATGAAAAGGTTTTGCAAAATATGTGCCGACGGAAGTTCCGGTCCGCGACTGATGAATACATTTTTAATTTAGGAACGGTTTTAAATTTCCAGATAGAGCCAGATTCACCGCGTGGATGTGTCAGTCATTTTCAGGATGGTATGGAATTTGCTCCAGTTCATGCACAGAGCGTTTGCGTAAGGAGCTAAGCATGATCCGACACCTGTTACACGTTGATTTCGACCCGCGCCGCGGTTTGCAGGAGCAGGTGCGCGAGACGCTGATTAACGCCATTCTGGGCGGTATTTTTTCCGCCGACATGCCGCTTCCCTCCTGCCGCCAGCTGGCCAGCCAGCTGCGGGTGTCGCGTAACACCACGGCGCTGGTTTTTGAGGGGCTGGTGAACGAGGGATATCTGGTAAGTCGCCCGCGTAGCGGGTATTACCTGCACCCGGATTATCAGCACGCTTCCCCTTCCACTGCGCCGGAAGCTGCACCGCAGGACGAAGGTTCTGCACCACGCTGGGGCACGCGGCTGCAAATCACCCCCAGCCAGCAGGAGTCGATTCTGAAACCGGCGGGCTGGATGAACTACCGCTACCCGTTTATCTACGGTCAGCCGGATACCCGCCAGTTTCCGCTGGCGACATGGCGTTCAGCGGCTAACTGGCTGCATGGCGGGGTGCGCGATCCGGCGTGGGTGGTGGACCATATCGACCAGGACGTGCCGATGCTGATTGAGCAAATCCGCACCCGGGTACTGCCCAAGCGCGGCATTGTCGCCGCGCCGGATGAGATCCTGATTACCCTCGGTTCACAAAACGCGCTCTATCTGCTGACCCGCCTGCTGATGTCGTCGAAGACGCGAGTCGGCGTGGAGAACCCCTGTTTTCGCGAGGCCATCAACACCTTCCTGCTTGCCGATACGGATATCGTGCCGCACCCGGTGGATGAACAGGGGATCGTCCTCAACGATACGCCCTGCGATTACTACTATGTGACCCCCGGCCACCAGGTACCGACCGGCGTGGCGATGAGCAAGGCGCGGCGTAGCCAACTGCTGGAGCATGCTGCTCGCCATGATGCGGTCATTATTGAGGACGATTACGACTCGGAAAGTAACTTTATGCTTAACCCGCTTCCGGCGCTGAAGGCCAGCGATCGCAGCGGAAGAGTGGTCTACGTCAGCAGCCTGTCAAAGGCGCTGTCACCGGGTCTGCGGCTGGGCTTTATGGTCGCCGACCCGGACCTGATTGATGAAGCGCGGGCGCTGCGGCGGCTGGTATATCGCCATCCGCCGACCAATATTCAGTATCAGATGGCGCATTTCCTCGCCCAGGGCCACTATGAAACGCACCTGCGGCGCTACCATTACGACTCGGCCCAGCGCTGGGACAGGCTCAATAACGCGCTGCAACATCATCTGCCGGAATGCCGAATCATCCCCGGCAGCGAACATGCCAACGCGTTCTGGTTAGCCACGCCAGAGCAAATCAATACTCAGCAGTTGACCTGGCGCGCCGCCCACGCCGGGGTACTGATTGAACCCGGCGCGCGGCATTTTCTTAGCGACGCGCCGCCGGATAACTTCTTCCGCATGGGTTTCCATGCCATTAACCCTGACGCCATCGAGCAGGGGGTTGAAGTGCTGCGCGGTCAGTTGGCGCAGATGGGTTAGCGGTATTGTTCAAACTCTACGGCTTCGAGCACGCTGAGCAGCGCCGCACGCAGGCTATCAAGAGGAACGGATCCGAGGGCAATACGCAGCGCCTGCGGGACGTGGGTGGAAACACAAAACGGCTCGGCAGTCGAAACGGAAATATTACGCTCCATCAGCGTTTTCACCAGCCGATCGGCCCGGCTCTCCTCAGCAAGCGGCAGCCAAAGAAAGTACGAATCCGGATGGCTCACTAAGGGAAGCGCACCGAGAACCTCACGGGCAACCCGCTGCCGCTGCCGCGCATCCTGTCGTTTCTGCGTTTCAAAGCGTGCAACCGTGCCGTCTTCAATCCAGGCGCAGACCAGCGAACTCATCAGCGAAGGGGTATTCCACGTCGTGGCGCGGATAGCGCGCTCAATCTCGGGTCGGCAGTGCGACGGGCAGATAACCGCCCCCACGCGCAGACCAGTAGCTACATTTTTGGAAAAACCGGTGACATAGACCGTTCTTTCCGGCGCATAGCTGGCCACCGGGGGCGGCGGATGACTAACCAGCCTGGCGTATGCGGCATCTTCAATAATCAGCAGATCGTGCTGGCGCGCAAGATCTGTCAGCACTTGCCGCTGGCGAAGACTGAGCACCCAGCCGAGCGGATTATGCAGCGTCGGCATGGTATAAACCGCCCGTACGTGCCGCTGCTGGCATAGTTGATGAAGCGCATGGAGATCCGGTCCCTCGGCGCTACAGGGAATTGCCACCAGCTCCAGATGATACATCGCCGCCAAAACCTTAAAGCCCGAGTAGGTTAGCGCATCCACCGCAACCACATCGCCCGGTCGCAGAAGCCCCATCACGGTCACCGCCAGCCCGTGCTGAGCGCCGTTGACGATCAGCACATTTTCCGCGTCAGGAGCAAAGCGGTTGCCGGTCAAATGACGAGCGATAATTTCACGCTCTGCGAGCCGCCCGGCATGGGGTTGATAGCGCAGGTGAGAGTCAATATCCCCCGCCATCGCAAGCTGCCTGAGCGCCTCGCGCAGCGCATCCCCTTGCCCCGGCAGCGAAGGATAGTTGAAGTTCAGATCTACGACATCGGCAGCTATCACCTGCTGATCGACGCCATGCCCCGGCGGGAGCGAGATGTCGCGTACAAAGGTTCCGCGCCCGGTTTCACCGCTGACCAGACCCATTGCCTCCAGTTCGTGATACACGCGCGTGGCCGTGGCCAGCGAGATATGTTCATCTGCCGCAAGGGAGCGATGCGTTGGCAGACGGGTTCCGGCGGACATCTGCCCGCTATGAATCGCCTGCGCGTAGCGATCAACAATGGCTTTGTATCGGGCTTTCATCGGTGAATGTATCTATGACAATAATTTGATTGTATTAGATTGAGCACACTACCATCACCTCAGACATTGCTCAAGTCAGTACAGCACATCCAATATAGCGAGGTTAACGTGGTAGATTCAGCGGTTCACAAAACAGATCCGGGATCATGGTCGGGATGGCTCAACGGTTTACTGGGGGTCATTATTTTTAGCGGCTCGCTGCCCGCGACGCGTCTGGCGGTGCTGGATATGGACCCGTTCATGCTGACTTATCTGCGCGCCTCTATCGCCGGGATTCTGGCCATCGTCCTGGTGGTGAGTTTTCGCCAGAAACGCCCGCGCCTGTCGCAGCTTGTCCCGCTGGTGATTGTCTCATTGGGCGTGGTGATTGGTTTTCCGCTGCTGACGGCGCTGGCCCTGCGGCATGTTAGTTCTGCGCATTCGATAGTTTTCATCGGGCTATTACCGCTGATGACGGCAATTTTTGGCGTGCTGCGTGGCGGGGAACGTCCACGTCGCGCGTTCTGGGCTTTTTCTATTATTGGTAGCCTGCTGGTGGCGGGATTCGCGCTAACGCAAAATGCGGTCACGTCGCTCATCGGCGATCTGCTGATGCTTGCGGCGGTTATCGCCTGCGGCCTGGGCTATGCCGAGGGGGCAAAGCTGACGAGGGAGCTTGGTGGCTGGCAGGTGATTAGCTGGGCGTTGATTATTGCGCTGCCTTTTATGCTGGTTGCCTCCTTGATGACCCAGCCAGCGTCATGGAGCGCGATATCGGCATCAGCCTGGGCCGCGCTCGGCTATGTGTCGCTCTTCAGCATGCTGATTGGTTTTATCTTCTGGTACAAAGGGCTGGCTATTGGCGGTATCGCCGCCGTCGGTCAGCTTCAGCTACTACAACCATTCTTCGGGCTGGCTCTGTCGGCAGCGCTTTTGCACGAAACCGTGAGCCCAGTGATGTTGGCGGTGACATTGGGGGTGGTTCTGTGCGTTGTCGGCTCGCGTAAATTTAGCCGCTAAAGAAGTTCCCGGAGAAGGGGTCTGGTAGCCCGGACAGGCGCGTCAAGCGCCGCCTCCGGGAATGTATATGGATTCCGTTCACCGCTATCCCGCAGAAAATGTATTTCTGTCGAACGTGAACGGGTAAAGGGGGAGAAAACCGTCTCCCCCTTTACAATCCCCGCGGTCCCGCAAAGAAATCGGTGCTGCGCACTGCGCTCACCTCCCGGTCCTCAGCCTGCGGTCGGCTCAACTCGACATCACTGTCTCGATTCGCCTCTGTCCGCCATCCCTGGCGGCCAGCCCTTGTCTTCGGACCTCCGGTTCGCCGATTTCAGCGGGCGCCAGGGCATCGCTGTGAGTTTTTCTGTTTCAAGGGGGATTCAGTTGCTGCATGAAAATCTCCCCGAAGGCGGCGCTTGACGCGCCTGTCCGGGCTACAAAATCATAGACGGCTGGAAACACGTAGCCCCGGTAAGCGCAGCGCGACCGGGGAGAACGACGGTCTACACCGCCCGCGCGTACTGCAGCATCACCTGCAGCAGCACGTTTGCCCCTGCCTCAACATGTTCCGGGGAAGCATACTCAATTTCGTTATGGCTGATGCCGTCCTTGCAGGGGATAAAAATCATCCCGGTCGGCGCCAGATAGCTCATATACACCGCGTCATGACCAGCACCGGACACAATCTCCCGTGCAGGATACCCCAGACGCTGCGCGGCTCCGGCAATCGCCGTCTGGCAATCCGGGTGGAACGGTGCTGCCGGATAGTGGCTCACCTCTTTCAGGGCCACCTTCAGGCCGCTCTCCTGCTCGACGCTGCCGATAAACTCGCGCAGTTGGCGGTCCATCTCATCCACCAGCGCATCGCTCAGATTGCGCATATCAATCGAAAAAGTCACCTCGCCCGGCACCACGTTGCGGCTGTTCGGATAGACCTGAACCATCCCTACCGTACCGCGCCCCTCTTCGCTGCGTCCGGCAATCGCCACCACCTCCTGCATAATGCGGGTCGCGACCTGTAACGCATCCTGGCGCAGGCGCATCGGCGTCGGCCCGGCGTGGGACTCCTGACCGGTTACCACGCAGTCATACCAGCGAATACCCAGCACACCCTGCACGATACCAATGATTTTCTCTTCATCTTCCAGAATCGGCCCCTGCTCGATATGTGCTTCGAAGTAAGCGCCAATCGGATGGTCGCCTGGCACCTGGCTGCCGATATAGCCGATGCGCGCCAGCTCCTCGCCCACGGTTTTGCCTTCCGCATCCTTCGCCGTGTAGATAGTCTCCAGCGGAAATACCCCGGCAAACACCCCGGAACCCATCATCACCGGCACAAAACGCGAACCCTCTTCATTGGTCCAGAACACCACTTCAATCGGCGCGTCGGTTTCAATCTCCAGATCGTTCAGGGTACGCACCACCTCCAGCGCCGCCAGCACACCGTAGTTACCGTCAAATTTGCCGCCGGTTGGCTGGGTATCAATATGGCTACCGGAAACAATCGGCGGCAGCGCCGGATTACGCCCTTCCCGACGCATAAAGACGTTGCCGATTTTATCTACGGTGACGCTCATCCCGGCCGCCTGCGCCCAGCTAATGACCAGATCGCGCCCCTGCCGGTCGAGATCAGTGAGCGTCAGACGACAGCAGCCCCCCTTCGGCGTGGCACCGATTTCCGCCAGCGTCATTAGCGAATCCCACAGGCGCTCGCCATTAACACGGCTATCGGTGGTCTCAGTCATCGGGGTAAAAAGGACATCACTGCTCATTTCGGTCTCCTTGCATAAACGCGGTGGCCAGCTCAACCAGCAGGCGATCGCTGCCGCGTGGCCCTAAAAATGAAATCCCCAGCGGTAAACCGCCCACCTGAGTAACCGGCAGCGTCACCTGCGGACGCCGGGTCATTACGGAAATTAACAGCAGGTCGTGGGACAGGCGGCGAACCGCTTCTATCTCTTCAGCCTGCGCCGTCAGCAGCGGCGCGCCGTCGGGAACCGTTGGCATCACCAGCACCGCATCGCCGAGCTGTGCGTCCCACCAGGCGCTAAACCGTTCGCGCAACTGACAGGCGGTTTCAAACTGCTCGCGAGTCACCGCTTTGCCCCAAAAGAAGCGTTCGCGCACATCCGGTCCCAATTGCAAGCCGTAGCGCTCAATAGTTTCCCCCTGCGCCTGCCACGCTTCGTAGCCCTGAATCTGGCGGAAGGCGAGATAGATATCGTCCACCTCCGGCAGCGATTCGCTCAAGGGTGAAACCGTGCCAAAAAAGTGCCCCAGCCGCTGGCGAACCGGTAGCAGGGCCTGCTGACTGCACGGCGGCAGACGGGAAAAAAGCCCATCATGGCTGGCCAGCCGAACGCGGCTAATATCCACTCTCTCATCACTGAACAGACAGGCGGCAACGGCAGAAAAGACTTCCGGCGAGCGGGTGAAGAAGCCGCAGGTGTCCATGGTGGCACACAGCGGCTGACAGCCGTCGAGGGAGATTCTCCCGTGGGTCGGACGCAGGCCGTACAATCCGCAATAGCTGGCGGGAGTGCGTACCGAGCCGCCGGTATCGCTACCGAGGGCAAAATCACAGGCATCGTTCGATACCGCCGACGCCGAGCCGGACGAAGAGCCGCCGGGAATATGATTGGGCGCGGCCCCGTTGCGCGGGGTGCCATAATGCACGTTGTGCCCGCTCATCGAATACGCCAGCTCGCTGGTATGGGTTTTACCGATAAAGCGCGCGCCGTTATCCAGCAGCGTTTGCACCACCGGGGCGGTGCGTTTTTTAATTCCGGACAGCGCCAGCAGGTGCGGATTGCCGCCGCCGGTCGGGTAGCCCGCCACGTCGAACAAATCTTTGACCGCAAAGGTCAGCCCGCTCAGCGGTCCGCTTAAGGCATGCGCCACCGGGTGCGCCGGATAGGGCATAAAGGCGCGAAGGTCATCCTGCATGTTAGTCTCCTCTGTGATTCAGGCGTAAAGCGCCTGGTTTTCAACGGATGCATTCAGCTCCCGCCAGCGATGGCAGCTCACCACGTGACGCGACCCTACCTGTTCTGTCGTTGGTTGGCTCTCAGCGCAGGCCGGTCGCGCGTGCGGGCAGCGCTCGGCAAAGGCACAGCCAGGCGGCAGGCGCGAGAGATCGGGCGGCGAACCAGGGATGCAGTGCAGCGCGTCGCCCTTTTTCAGCCCCTCTTTCGGACGGCTACCTAACAGCACCTGGGTATAAGGATGGCGAGGACGATATAAAATGTCCTCAATCGACGCCTCTTCAACGATGCGCCCGGCGTACATCACCGCCACCCGGTCGGCAATCTCCACTGCCGCGCCGATATCGTGAGTCACGAAGATAATCGACAGATCGCGCTGCTTTTGCTGCTCGCGCAGCAGGATCAGGATCTGGATTTGCACCGTCGCATCCAGCGCGGTGGTCGGCTCATCCGCCAGCAGCAGCTGCGGATTGCAGGAGAGCGCAAGAGCAATCATTGCTCGCTGGCGCATCCCGCCGGACATCTCGTGCGGATAGGCGTCCAGCCGCCGCTCGGGGCTGGGGATGCGCACCTGGCGCAGCGCTTCCAACGCCCGCTCCAGCGCAGCCTGACGCGACAACCCTTCGTGGCGGCGCAGCCCCTCAACAATCTGCTGTCCAACGGTATAGACCGGGTCGAACGCCAGCAGCGGCTCCTGAAAAATCATCGCACAGCGCGCGCCGCGATAGCGCCGTAGCTGCGCGGCGCTCATAGACAGCACCTCTTCCTCTCCGACTTTCAGGGTACCGGAAAGCACACTGCTTTTCGGCGGATGCAGCCGCATCAGGGCGCGCAGAGTGACGCTTTTCCCGGAGCCGGATTCGCCGATCAACGCCATCACCTCGCCCTTTTGCACATCAAAGGAGACGCCGTTAACCGCGTTGACCGTCTGGCCGTCGCGGCGAAACTCCACCCGCAGGTCGCGGATATGGACATAAGCTTCATGCGACATGGCTCACCTCCTGGATGACGATATTCTGATGCCAGGGCGACGCGGGCTGCGCCATCAGGCAGGCGCTTTGATGTCCTTCACCGACGCTTTCAAGCTTTGGCTTCACCTGCGAGCACACCGCTCTGGCATGCGGACAGCGGGTATGAAACCGGCAGCCGGAAGGGGGTGAAATCGGGCTGGGCGGATCGCCGCTCAGCGGGGAGGTTAAGGTGCGATGTTGCGGATCCATCGACGGCATCGAGCTTAATAACGCGCGGGTATAAGGGTGCGCCGAGGCGGTAAACAGCTGCTCCGCCGGGCCAATCTCCACCACCTCGCCGAGGTACATCACCAGAATGCGATCTGACAGCCAGCGCACCACGTGCAGATCGTGACTGATAAACACATAGGTCAGCGCCAGCGTTCGCTTAAGCTCCTGCAACAATTGCAGCACCTGGGCTTCAACCGATTTATCCAGCGCCGAGACCGCTTCATCGAGAATGACCAGCCGGGGCTTCATCGCCAGCGCGCGGGCGATGTTGACGCGCTGGCGCTGGCCGCCGGAGAGCGCGTGCGGGTAGCGATGGGCAAAGCGCCCAGGCTCAAGGCCGACATGCGCCAGCAGATAGCGTGCATATTCGCTGGCCTCTTTGGCGCTAACGCCGTGTACCCGCTGGCCGAACGCGATGCTCTCTTCCATGGTCATGCGCGGATTCAGCGACGCGTAGCTATCCTGAAAGACCATCTGCACCTGACGGCGATACTCTTTCATCGGCAGACGCGATGAGCCGACCTCCAGGCCATCAAAAATCAGCTCGCCGCTATCCTGCTTAAGCAGTTGCATCAGCAGCCGGGCGGTGGTTGATTTACCGCAGCCCGACTCCCCTACTACACCAAGGGTTTCGCCTTTGACCACCGTAAAGCTAACGTCATCCACCGCCTGCACCACTTCGCGCTTTTTGCCGCCACCGGCAGGAAAATGTTTCAGCAGATTGTTGACCTTCAACAGCGGCTGAGCCGGTCCGCCGAGGTCGATATTGATAAAGGGTTGCATCGCTTACTCCTTAATCGCCATTGCCGCGCGCAGGCGGTCCGCGAGGATATTGAACGAAATGGAGGTGATAAAAATCATCAGGCCGGGCAGCGCCGCCACCCACGGCTGGGTATAGATTGCCGTGCGCAGGGTGTTGAGCATCAGCCCCCACTCAGGCTCAGGCGGGCGAACGCCAAGACCCAGAAAAGAGAGGCCGGAAGCGAGGATCATGCACACCGAAATCAACCCGGTAGAAAAGACGAAAATCGGCCCTAAAACGTTGCCCAGCACCTGCACGCGAATAATAGTGAACGCGCTGGCCCCGGTGGCGCGGGCGGCGTCGATATAATCCATATGCCGCACCTGGGCGGTGACGCTTTCGGCGATACGCGCCACCTGGGGGACAAATACCAGGGTCAGCGACAGCAGCGCGTTGCCAATACCCGCCCCCAGCGCACCGGAGAGCGCTATCGCCAGCAGAACCGAGGGAAACGCATAAAACACGTCGACGGTGCGCATAATAAGGGTGTTGGTTTTACCGCCCGCATATCCGGCGATAATGCCGATCGCGCCGCCGATAAAAAAGGCGAACACCACCGGAACGATGCCCATAAACAGCGACAGGCGGGTGCCGAGAATCAGCCTTGAGAGCATATCGCGCCCCAGTTCATCGGAGCCCAGCACAAAGCCGTCGGAGCCAATCGGTTTAAGGCGTAGAAACATCGATGTCTGATAAGGGTCTTTGACTATCAGCCACGGACCAAACAGCGCCAGCGCCAGCAGAATCAGAATGATCGCCCCAACAAAGACCCCGCCGGGGTCGCGCAGCAGTCGGCTAAACACGCCGCGCCAGTAGCCTTGTCTGGCGACCGTCGTTGCAGAAACGGGAATGCCTTTGGTTGTCACGGTATCCACCATCGTCAGCTCCTCTTAATTCGCGGGTCGAGAGTGGTTTGCAGAATATCCACCAGCAGATTGAGCAGCACAAAGAACAGCGCCAGCACCCAGATGGTGCCCTGCAATAGCGGCAGGTCACGCTGGAAAATGGCGGTGTTCAGCAGCATCCCGGTACCGGGCCAGGAGAAGACGGTTTCCACCAGAATCGAGCCGCCCATCAGATAGCCAACCTGCAGGCCCATTACCGCCAGCGCGGTCGGGGCGGCGTTTTTCACCACGTGCAGAAAGATTCGCGACTCGTTAAGCCCCCGGGCGCGCAGGCCGACGATAAACTCCTGGCTAAGAATATCCGCCACTTGCGAACGGACGGTGCGGGCAATAATCCCGGTTGGGATCACCGACAGCGTAAAAGCAGGCAGCAGCATAAACTGCAGATGTTCCCAGTCCCACTGCCAGCCCACCTCGCCAATCGGCCCACCGCCGGTCGCCGGCAGCAGCGCGAGTTTGACGCTAAAAATGATGACCAGCAGCATCCCCAGCCAGTAGTGCGGCACGCTAACGCCAAACACCGACAGCACCGAAGCCAGGCGGTCAATAATGCTGTTACGAAAGTAACCAGCGACAAAACCAAACAGGCTACCCAGCACAAAGCCAATCACCGTCGCCAGCAGCGCCAGACGCAGAGAGTAAGTCACCGCCGTCATCACTTCGCCAATCACCGGGCGCCCGGTGGCGACCGACATGCCTAAGTCTCCGTGCAGCGCCCGCCATAGCCAGTGAACAAACTGCAGCGGCAGCGGTTTATCAAAACCGTAGGCCTGCATTAAGGTCTGACGCAGCGCTTCCGAGGCGTCCGGCGGCATCACCGACACCAGCGGGTCACCCGGTGCTATTTGCACCAGCATAAAACAGATTACCGCCACCCCAAGCATGGTGGGGACGGCCAGCAGGATGCGATATAGCAGCGTATTGATCATCTCTTGCTCCCGTGACGATTACTCTTTTTTGCTCACCAGACTGAGGTCGATAAACCAGCTTTGCGGCTGTACCACCCCGGTGACGGCAGGTGATATCGCCCGTGGCCCGACGTCGTGGGCAACGAACAGGAACGGCACCTGATCGACCAGCGCGGCGTGCAGTTCACCGGCGGCTTTATCCATTTCAGCCGGAGTAAAGGCGTGCTTCACCGCCGTGGCCAGCTTTTCGGTTTCCGGGGTCGAGAAGTAGCCCCAGTTCGTTGCGACCGGCGGGAAGGCTTTGGCGGTAGAGAAACGGATCATGCCGAAATAGGGGTCGTTCACCGCGGCGCTGACGTTGATCGCGTCGATCCCCTTCGCGGACGGATCTTTCGCTCCGAGACGCCAGTTGGTAAACAGGGTGTTCCATTCGTTAACTTTGATATCGACGTTAAAGAAGCAGCTTTTCAGGCTCTGCTGGATGTACTCGTTCATCGGCAGCGGCTGCATCTGCCCGGAACCGGATGCCGAAGTGGCAACGGTCACGTGCAGCGGCTTACCGGCGCTATATCCGGCTTCAGTCATCAGCTTGCGGGCGGTGTCCGGGTCATACTTAATCTGGAAAGTGGGCTTACCGTGCCACGGGCTGTCGGCCTCATAGACGCCGGTCGCCTCGGTCATATAGCCGCCGAGATAGCTTTTCAGCTCGGCGCGGTTAAGGCACAGGTTGGCGGCTTTGCGCACGCGAATATCTTTCCACGGCGAGCCCTCTTCGAAGGAGAACTGCCACGGCCACAGGTGCGGCTGGGTATTGGCGTAGATTTTAAAACCCTGGGCTTTGATTTGATCGACCGCGTCCGGGGCCGGGGCTTCAATCCAGTCCACCTGCTTTGAGAGCAGCGCCGCGGTGCGGGCGTTGGCTTCCGGCAGCGGGATCAGCACCACTTTATCCACCCGAGGAATGCGATCTTTGTTCCAGTAGTCGGGGTTTTTGTCGAGGATCAGCTGCTGGCGGGGAACCAGTTTTTCCATTTTAAACGGGCCGCTGCCCACCGCATGGGCGGCGAATTCAGTCCATGCCTGCTTACTGCGCGCGGCGGTATCGCCGCTGCTTGCCGGTACCGCGTCATACAGCTTCTGCCACGCCGTCGGGGAAACGATAAACAGGTTGGTGATATTGTACGGCAGTAGCGCATCCGGCTCGGAGGTGGTCAACACCACGGTGTGGTCGTCAATCTTCTGCGCACCGGTCAGGGTCGGCATGCGCGAAAGCGTGTTACCAATCTGGCCCGGAGCGTACTGCGGAGCGGTTTTATTCAGCACTTTATCCACGTTCCAGACAATAGCATCGGCGTTGACCTCCGAGCCATCGTGAAACTTCACTCCCGGGCGCAGGGTGAAAATCCAGCGACTTTGATCTTGCGGGTCAACGTGCCACTCGGTCGCCAGCCCCGGAACCAAGCCGCTGGGCTTTTCTCCTTGCGACAGATCCCACTCAACAAGAGCGTCGTAGAGCGGGATGCCGGTGAAGCGGTTACCTTCAAAACCCTGATCGGGCTGACCGAGGGTTAAAGGGATGTCGGCGGCGGTCATCGCTATCCGCAACGTTGAGGCATGAGCCGGTAAAGCGGCAAACAGCGCCAATGCCCCGCTAACAGCAACGGCGAGATGGCATTTACGTGAGAGTAATTTTTTCTTCAGCATCACATTGTCCCTGTTAAATAAAAGTCGCTATTTAACAGGCAAGATGCATACCAGTTCTGAATCTGCGGGAAATAAGTGTGAAATGGCTTATAAAATAAGAATGACTTATATTATCTTAATGATTTTAATTAAAAAAATAAAACAACCTTATCTTTTTGCACCATCGACGGGAATTGTGTTGCAGGATTGCACCAGCCTTAATATTCCCGGGAGATAATAATCACGCCGCGTCATTTTTTATAAATTAAATTCATAATATACAGCAAATTATCAGCATCAACTGATTCCTTCTATACTCCTGTTATAAAGATAAGGAGGGAATCGCTATGCCCTTACCCGATTTTCATCGCTCCGAGCCTTTTACCCTCGGCATCGAGCTGGAGCTTCAGGTGGTCAATCCGCCGGGCTACGACCTAAGCCAGGACTCTTCCGCGCTTATTGATGAAGTGCAAAACACGCTGAAAGCGGGCGAAGCCAAGCATGACATTACCGAAAGCATGCTGGAAATCGCGACCGGTATCTGCCGCGATATCCATCAGGCCACGGCGCAGCTGGGGGCCATTCAGCAGGCGGTGCTGCGCGCCGCTGCCCACCATCATCTGCAAATATGCGGCGGCGGAACCCACCCGTTTCAAAGCTGGCAGCGCCAGCAGATCAGCGATAACCCGCGCTACCTGAAAACCGTCGAGCACTTTGGCTATCTGGCGAAACAGGCGACAATATTCGGCCAGCACGTACACGTGGGATGCCAAAATGGCGATGATGCGATTTACCTGCTGCACGGCCTGTCGCGCTTTGTGCCACATTTTATTGCGTTAAACGCCGCCTCTCCCTGGCTCGACGGTGCGGATAGCGGTTTTGCCTGTTCGCGGCTGAACCTTTTTGCGGCTTACCCTGACAACGGCCCGATGCCGTGGGTCGACAGCTGGCAGGCCTTTATCGGGCTATTTCGTCGTCTTAGCTATACCAGCATGATCGACAGTATGAAGGATCTGCACTGGGATATTCGCCCAAGTCCGGGTTTTGGTACCGTCGAGGTGCGGGTGATGGACACGCCGCTGACGATAGCCCAGGCGGTGAATATTGCCGGATTTATCCAGATTATCGCCTGCTGGCTGCTGACGGAGCGTCCGTTTAAGCACCAGCCTGAGGATTATTTGCTCTACCCCTTCAACCGCTATCAAGCCTGTCGTTATGGGCTGGATGGCATCAATACCGATGTTCACACGGGTAAACAGCAGTCGTTTCGCGAAGAGATTTTACAACTGGCGGATAAACTGACGCCCTTTGCCCATAAGCTTCAGGCTGACAGCGCACTGGATGCAGTCGTCCGCCAGGCGAAGCAGGATCGCAGTGAATCTCAGCGGATGCGCGAGTTTGTCGCCAACGGCGGATCGCTAATCGGTCTGGTACAGAAGCATTGCGAGATCTGGACGGCGTAGCGGCGATAAAACGGTATACTGCACGCTTTCGTTTTTGTCTGGGATCCTGTCGTGCGCTGTTTATCTCTTCTGCCGTTGTTGCTGTTATCTCTACCTGCGTTCGCCAGCGGAAAATGCTCGCTGACCGATCCGTTGCTGACGCTACAAAGCTATACCGTTAATCCGCAGCGCGAGCGCATTGTCATGTACTGGCAGAAAGAGGATGGCAAAGCCTGGGGATCGCTGCGATCGCTGCTGGCGGATATCAACCAGAACGGACGGGTACAGATGGCGATGAACGGCGGAATTTATGATAAAGCCTATGCGCCGCTGGGGCTGTATATCGAGAAAGGCAGGCAGCTGACGCCACTTAACCGCGCCTCCGGCGGCGGCAATTTTTTTATTCGTCCCGGCGGAGTGTTTTACCTGAAAGGACAAAGCGCGGGCATTGTCAGCCTCGAGAAATTCAAGCCCTCGCCAGCCATCCAGTATGCCGTGCAGTCAGGACCGATGCTGATTGAAAACGGCAAGATCAACTGGCGCCTGAAGCCCTCTGCCAGCTCGCGCAAGCTGCGTAACGGCGTGGGCATCACCCCTGAGGGCAAAGTGGTATTTATGCTTAGCGAGCACGAAACCAATTTCTATGATTTCGCCTGCTACGCGCAGACAAAGCTCAACGTACGCCAGATGCTGTATCTCGATGGCACTATTTCAAAGATGTATCAGAGAGGCGGCAGCGTGCCGTGGCAGTACCACCCGTTCGTCACCATGATCGCAGTGGAGAGCCGGTAGTCAGCATAACATCGCCTGCGGTTTTGTAGCCCGGACAGGCGCGTCAAGCGCCGCCTCCGGGACGGTGTTATAGGGGTTCCGTTCACCACTATTTCGCAGAAAATGTCTCACCGCGGTACGTGAACGGGTAAAGGGGGAGAAAACCGTCTCCCCCTTTACAATCCCCGCG
>NZ_JAPUEW010000024.1:0-2668 GCF_027492335.1 Klebsiella sp.
ATTATGCAGCGCCCGCTCGGCGATGGCGACTGGACGCTGCCGGAGTAATATTGGGCCCGTACGGCCTATACTTTCACATCGCGACAACGTCAAAATCCCCCGGTGGCGCTAACGCTGACCGGGCTACGAGTCCGTGCAATTTGCCGGTTTTGTAGCCCGGACAGGCGCAACGCGCCGCCTCCGGGGAAGTCAGATTAATCGTTCTGCGCGGTCTGCGCGCCGCCTTTCAGCATCGCGTCGGCCATCTGCGCTTCGCGCTGCTTCTTATAGCTGAGCGCGGAAGCCGGAACCGGCATCACCTTCCCGGTTTCAATCCACGTTCTCAGGCGGCTGGCATCGGCAAAGTGGGTATATTTGCCAAATGCATCCATCACCACCAGCGCAACCGGGCGCTGATTAATCACCGTACGCATAATCAGACAGTGGCCCGCGGCGTTAGTAAAGCCGGTTTTGGTCAGCTGAATATTCCAGTTATCGCGGTACACCAGATGGTTGGTATTGCGGAACGGCAGCGTGTACGCCGGATGGGCGAAAGTCGCCATATCTTCTTTGGTGGTGCTCAGTTGACCAATCAGCGGATACTGTTCGCTGGCGATCAGTAGTTTGGTGAGATCGCGCGCGGTAGAAACGTTATGAATCGACAAGCCGGTAGGTTCAACGTAACGGGTACGCGTCATCCCCAGCGCCTGTGCTTTGGCGTTCATCGCGCGAATAAACGCATCGTATCCACCCGGATAGTGGTGCGCCAGGCTCGCGGCGGCGCGGTTTTCCGAGGACATCAGCGCCAGCAGCAGCATATTGCGGCGGCTGATTTCGCTGTTCAGGCGCACGCGTGAGTAAATCCCTTTCATTTCAGGCGTCTGGCTGATATCGACGGTCAGCATCTCATCAAGCGGCAGATGGGCATCAAGCACCACCATCGCGGTCATTACCTTGGTGATTGACGCCATCGGGCGAACCAGATCCGGCTGGCTGGCATAAATGATTTTTTTACTGGCAAGATCGACGATCATTGCGCTACCGGAAGCGATATCCGGCTGTGAAGCGGTAACCGCCGCATGGGTTTTAGCTATCGCCTGGGGCGCAAAAGGCACAACCAGCAGCAAAGTCAGGCTGAGCAAAGAAACTCGAAATTTGGTCATCGTGAGCATTCTGAAAAGTATTTTTGCACGTTATGAACGTACGCCGCGGCGTTGGGGTGGTAACGCCGCTGGCAAAAATCATCATACCCCGGCAGAACGCTGGCTGGCTAATAAGAATCGTGAACAAATGCTGCATTGCCGACATAAAAATCTATTTATGTCGGCAATAAGTTAATCAGAAGAGTCGATATCCGTAACCCCAGAGAATCACGGTGATGGCGAGCAGCACTTCCAGCACCAGCACCCCAATCGCCAGAGTGGAGCTGGCGAAGCTCAGCCCCTCTTCTTTATTGATACTCAAGAAGGTTGGAATGCCGAGATACAGCAGATAACCGGTATACAGCAGTGCGATGGTTCCGACCAGCGCGCACAGCCATACCAGCGGATAGAGCGCCACAATCCCGCTCAGGAAGATCGGCGTGGCGACATAACCGGCAAACACCATACAGCGTTTCAGAGAAGGCCGCTGCGGATAGCTTCTTGCCATCCACCAGATAACGCGCCCCATCACCGCCACCCCGGCGAGCATAACGGCGTAAAACAGCACAGCCAGCGCCAGCCCGGTCATCAGCGACAGTTTTACCACGGTGCCATCGCCGAAGTTCCAGCCCAGCTGCGTCGTGCCGATAAAGGCGCAGATAACCGGAACCGCCGCCATGACCAGCACATGGTGCGTATAGTGATGCGAAATGGTCTCGTTTTCGCTTTTGATAACGCTCATCTCTTGATTCGGATGAGAGAAGAGTCCCCAGACATGGTTCATAGCGTCCCCCTTGTCACGGCGTGGTACAGCACTGATCCAAGTATAATTCACCTTGCAGATTATTTTGTGTACAGCAATAAAAATGCGCTTCCCCGCATTTTTATCATCAGGGTGTATGATTAAGGGACTGACGTGTTAAGGAGTTTATCTTTATATGGATATCAATAACCTGATTTCCCAGTACGGCTACACGGCGCTGGTCATTGGCAGCATGGCGGAAGGCGAAACCATCACCCTGCTCGGCGGCGTGGCGGCACATCAGGGATTATTGAAGTTCTGGCTGGTGGTTGTCTCGGTCGCCCTCGGCGGGATGATCGGCGACCAGCTGCTTTACTTGCTCGGCAGACGCTTTGGCGGGCGCATTCTGCGGCGATTCTCGAGCCAGAAAAAGCGGATTCAGAAAGCCCAGCGCATGATTCAGCGACGCCCTTATCTGTTTGTGATTGGCACCCGTTTTATGTACGGCTTTCGGGTCATCGGGCCGCTACTGATTGGCGCCAGCCGCCTGCCGCCAAAGATCTTTCTACCACTGAATATTCTCGGCGCGATTATCTGGGCACTGATCTTTACCACCCTGGGGTATCTCGGCGGCGAAGCGATTGGCCCATGGCTGCATCATCTGGATGCGCATCTGAAACACTGGATCTGGCTGGTTCTGGTGGTCGTTCTGGTGGTTGCGGCGCACTGGTGGCTGAAGCGCCGCGAGGCGAAAAGGAAAGAGTGACGAGAGTTCCCGGAGGCGGTGCTGGCGCACCTGTCCGGG
>NZ_JAPUEW010000025.1:0-20470 GCF_027492335.1 Klebsiella sp.
CGGAGAAAGCACCGGCAACTAAAAATGATTGCAGACGTTCACAGTATCTACCAGATCGCAGACGGCGGGGGACCTGTAGTCCTGCGCCGCCCCCAGGAGCACAGCGCAGGATGGCATAATTTCCCGGAGGCGATGCTGCGCATCTGTCCAGGTTACAGGTACGTACCAGCGGGTTAAACAGGGGTGACGTCAGGTTGTTTGACTTCATGCTGACGGCGGTTAAGCAGCGCGTGGAGCAGAATCGCGCCGAATGTCGCCGTACCGATCCCGCCGAGGGTAAAGCCGCCCAGCGATAGCGCAAAATCGCCCGCGCCCAGCACCAGCGTTACCGCGACCATAATCAGATTGCCGTTCTGGCTCAAATCCACCCGGTTTTGTACCCAAATCCGCGCACCCGCGACGGCAATCAAACCAAATACCACAATGGATGCGCCGCCGATAACCGGCCCGGGAATAGTGTGGATTAGCGCACCGAATTTCGGCGAAAATCCGAGGAGCATCGCAATTACTGCCGCCGCGACGAACACCAGCGTGGAGTACACTTTGGTTACCGCCATCACGCCGATATTCTCTGCATAAGTGGTCACGCCGCTGCCGCCAACCGAACCTGAAAGCATGGTTGCCAGTCCATCGCCGACAAACGCACGTCCCATATACGGATCCATATTGCGCCCGGTCATCCCGGCAACCGCCTTCAGGTGGCCGAGGTTTTCCGCAACCAGAATCACTGCGACCGGTGCGATCAGCATCATCGCCTGGCTGTTAAACGTTGGAGTTGTCACCAGCGGCATACCAAACCACGCCGCCTGTTCAAGCAGGCTAAAATCGAGCGGCTTGCCGAGCCCAAACACGTTCGCCAGCAGCGCGTAGAGCGCGCAGGCGACTATCAGCCCAACGAGGATCAGCAGCCGCTGCAGCATCCCGCGGGTAAACACCGCCACCAGGCCGATGCACAGAACGGTCAGCACCGCCATCCAGCCGTCGAAGGGCGTTGCCGACACGCTGCGCACCGCGATTGGCGCGAGATTCAGGCCGATCGCCATGACTACCGCACCGGTCACCACCGGCGGCATCATCCGCTCAATCCAGCGGGTGCCGATTTTCATCACCACCAGGCCAATCAGGGTATAAACCAGCCCGCAGATAATAATACCGCCCAGCGCGACGCTCAGGTGCGGGTTTAGCCCCTGGCCGTTAAAACCGGTGACGGCGATCACCACGCCGACGAAGGCGGCGCTGGAACCAAGATAGCTCGGCACACGCCCGCCGGTGACCAAAAAGAACAGCAGGGTGCCGATGCCGGACATCAGGATTGACAGATTGGGATCCAGCCCCATCAGGATTGGCATCAGCACGGTTGCGCCAAACATCGCCACCGCGTGCTGAACGCCCATCACCACGGTTTGCCCGGCAGACAGCCGTTCATCGGGAGCGACGACGCCGGACTCGGCGGAGGGGGAGGTTAACTGCCAGCGAGGAAAATCGAAGAGAGCCATGATGAGATCCTGGGTTTTAGGTTAACAGGCTGGGCGCATCAGCGTGTGGTAGCCGCGGTCGAACCACATCAGTCCACGCGGATCCGGATGGCGAACAATTGCCGCCACTTCACAAAACAGAATGTCGTGAGTCCCGACGCTAACAATCTGGCTGATGCGGCAGTCAAAGCTCACTAGCGCCTGTTCCAGACGCGGACAGCCGGTTGCGCCGGTTTGCCAGTCAGCGGCGGCGAAGCGTTCCGCCATCGGCGTTTTACCGCCAAACATGTTCGATAATCCCTCCTGACCGGCAGCCAGCGTGTTGACGCACAGCGCCTGGTGCTGGCTGAATATTGGCCAGACTGAGGCTGAACGATTCAGACACACCAACAGCGTGGGCGGCGCGTCGGTCACGCTGCAGACAGCGCTGGCGGTAAACCCCGCGCGGCCTGCCGGGCCATCGGTGGTAATAATGTTAACCGCCGCCCCAACGTGGGCCATGGCGTCGCGGAAGCTTTGTTTATCGGTAATAGACATGCGGGCTCCTTATGCCAGCTGGCAGGCATCATCGAAGGTAAGACGCGGCAGGCGGTCGTACAGTTTGCTGGTATCGCCGTAGCCAATGTTAATCAGCAGGTTGCTTTTCCAGCCGCCGTCGGCAAAAAATGCCGCATCGACCTTTTCGCGATCAAAACCCGACATTGGACCGGTATCCAGGCCCAGCGCCCGACAGGCGAAAATCAGATATGCCGCCTGTAATGAGCTGTTGCGAAAGGCCGTCTCTTCCGCCAGCTGTGGGCTGGAGGTGAACCAGCTACGGGCGTCACCGTGTGGAAACAGTTCCGGCAGGCGGTCATAGAATGCGCTGTCCCAGGCCACAATCGCGGTGACCGGGGCCTGCATGGTCTTCTCCAGATTGCCGCTGGACAGAGCCGAACGCAGCTTCTCTTTACCCTCTGGCGTGCGGATAAAAACGATGCGTGCCGGGGAGCAGTTGGCGGAGGTGGGCCCCATTTTCATCAAGGCGTAGATTTCCCGCAGCTGGTCGTCGGTGACCGGTTTGTCCAGCCAGCCGTTGTGGGTTCTGGCTTCGGTAAACAGCGTGGCGCAGGCGGCCGGGCTAATGGCTTCGCTCATAGATCCTCCTGAACTGCGGGCAGCATGGTGGCCAGCCCGTCGCATAAAATAGGGTTGAAGGTGGCGGTGTCAGTGACGTTGCAAGCGTGGCCGCCCCAGGCCATTTCCACCAGTTGGCTGCCGGGGATTGCCGCTTGCAGCACGCGGGAGCAGGAGGCCGGAACCAGCAGATCGTCGGCCGCGCTGATGATGAGCGTCGGGCAGGTTATTGCCGCTGCCCGCCGTGAAAAGTCGGCCTGCTTAAGGGCATTAAGCCTTTTGAGCAGATTATCTTTGCCCTGAAAATGGCTGATGGCGAGCGCGTCTTCGGCCTCGAGGCGCGGCAGGCGCGCGGCCATCCACTCCGCCGGATAGAGAAACAGCGGCTGCGCTTCAACCCATGCCTGAGCGCCGCCCGCGTGCAGCAGGCGCTCGCGCACCAGAAAGCAGCGACGGGTATGCGGGGAGAGCGTCAGCCAGCCGTTAATCAGCACCAGGGCGCTGACCGCCTCGGGAAAATCCAGCGCCAACTGCAGGCCAATCAGTGCGCCGAGCGCGTGACCGACCAGGGCAAAACGCGAAACTCCCGCCTCTTGCAGCGCCGCGTACAGCTCCTGCGACATGGTTGCCATGCTGTAGCCTGCGGGCAGCGTGCCGCCGTTTTCGCCGGTGCCGTTATGGTCATAGCTCACCAGTTGATACTGCGTTTCCAGCGCCGCGCGCTGCGCCAGCCAGTAGCCGCCCGCGCCGCCGAGCCCGGCGCTCAGCACCACCACCGGCGCGCCCGGATAAGGCGCCGGGGAGATATTGAGTTTAATCATGCCGGTTTCCCGATATGCGCGACGGTCGCTATCTCTACCAGCGCATCAGGCTTCACCAGCCCGCACTGAATGCAGAAACGCGCCGGTTTGTCGCCGGGGAAGAATTCAGCGTAGACCTCGTTAATCGCGGCGTAGTTTTTCCAGTCGGTGATAAAGATGCTGTTGAAGGTCACATCCTCCATACTCCCCCCCGCCGTCTCGATAACGCTCTTGATGGTGTCGAGCACGTGACGGGTTTGCGCCTTTGGGTCGCCGATGTAAACCACGTTGTTTTGCTTATCAAACGGCAGCGTGCCGGAGACGTAAACCACGCCGTCGGCCAGCGTACCGGGGACAAACGGCGCGATTGGCGTGGTGGTGCCTGGCGGAATAATTACCTGTTTAGGCATAACGTTTCTCCTCCGGGAATGAGATCGGTGCTGCGGGCTCAAGAGCCGTGCAGAAGCTGGTGACGTCGCTGACCCAGCCAAAGAAGGTTTCAATATTGAACAGCGCCGCCTGCTGGGCGAACGACGGCCCGGCCTGGTGGGTGGCATCCTCAAGCACGATGCCGAAATATTCGAGGAAGAAGCCATCGCGCAGGGTAGACTCTACGCAGACGTTGGTGGCGATGCCGGTAAAAACCAGGTGGCGAATGCCGCGACTGCGCAGGATGCTGTCGAGCGCGGTGTTGAAGAAGCCGCTGTAGCGTGGTTTGGGCAGCACAATATCGCCCGGCAGCGGTTTGAGCTGATCGACCAGTTGATAGTCCCAGCCGCCCTTAGCCAACAGCTTGCCCTGCAGCTCAGGGTTTTTACGCATGGTTTTCAGCGCGTTGGATTTATGAAAATTCGGTGAGCCGGGGCCACCGGCTTCCACATACTGGTCGTCCCAGCCGTTCTGGAACCAGATAATCAGCATTCCGGCGGCGCGCGCGGCGGCAACGGCGGTGTTGATATTGTCGATTACCGGTCGGGTGGCGGAAACGTCAAATCCGGCGAGGTCAAGATAACCCCCAAGGCTGGCGTAGGCGTTCTGCATATCCACCACGATCAGCGCGCTTTGCTGCGGCACGAAGGTCAGGGATTCCGGGCGAGCGGGAAGGGTAATCATCAGGCAACCTCTTGAGTGAGTGTGGCGATATGGTCGCGGCAGCGCATCAGCGGCTGGATGCGCTGACCAAAGGCTTCGATGCCGATAAGGAAATCATCAAACGTTAGCAGCACGCCGTCGGTGCCGGGGACTGCCGCCACTTCGTCGAGCATGCGGGCGACGTTGGCGTAAGAGCCGACGAGAGTGCCCATATTGATGTTGACTGCTGAGGTGGGGTCGGCCATCTGGCGGACGTTAGTGTCGCTGCCGGAGCGGGTATCTTTCTGGCTCTGTTCGGTCAGCCATGCCAGCGCTTCTTCATCTGCGCCAGCTTTGTAGTGCTCCCATTTGGCGCGGGCTGCCTCATCGGTCTCGTCGGCAATCACCATAAACAGCACGTAGGAGCCGACATCACGGCCGGTTTTTTCCGCTGCCTGCATCATCCGCGCTGCGGTAGGAGCGAAGGCGGCGGGGGTGTTAACCCCTTTACCGAAGCAGAAGTTGTAGTCAGCGTGCTGGGCGGAGAATGCCATTCCGGCATCACTCTGCCCGGCGCAGATCACCTTCATCGGCTGCGACGGCTGCGGGCTAACGCGGCAATCGTTCATGGTGAAATAGTCGCCTTTAAAGTCGCTGCGTCCGGTGCCCCACAGGTCGCGCAGAACCTGAACATATTCGGTGAGATAGTCATAGCGACTGGCGAAGTAATCATCCCCCGGCCACATGCCCATCTGCTCATATTCCGGTTTTTGCCAACCGGTCACCAGATTGACGCCGAAGCGACCACCGGAGATGGAATCGATAGTCGAGGCCATGCGGGCGACGATTGCCGGGGGCAGCGTCAGCGTGGCGGCGGTGGCGTATATCTGAATGCGCGAGGTGACTGCCGCCAGCCCGGCCATCAGGGTGAAGGATTCAAGGTTGTGATCCCAAAATTCGGTTTTGCCGCCGAAGCCGCGCAGTTTGATCATCGAAAGGGCAAAATCAAAGTTGTAGTGCTCGGCTTTCTGCACGATGGCCTTATTCAGCTCGAACGTCGGCATGTACTGGGGAGCATGGGTGGAAATCAGCCAGCCGTTATTACCAATCGGAACGAAGACACCAATTTTCATACCTACCTCTCTGCATGTCGTTGAACAAGAAGTCGCGCGGCGCTGCATCCTGCATCTCCTTTGGTCGCCCCGTGTCAAAGGTAAAGCAAAGGTGATGCCAGTTTTGCAAAGGCTAATGTTATTAATGTGTTGCTGAGTGGTTGCTGAAAATAACAGCAAAAAAGTAGACTAAATGGTCAAAATCAGTGCACGAAAAAACCGCAGTCATGCGCAATCGAGGTGCAGAGAGTCGTGTCGGCGTTGGGCTTTTGCTATGCTGATGGCGTAAAAAGAAGGAGATGACCAATGGCACAGGGCGCCGTGAAAAAAACCGGAAAACGTTCACAGGCGGTGAGCGCAAAAAAAGAGGCTATTCTGGCCGCTGCGCTGGACGCATTCTCGCAGTTTGGTATCCACGGGACGCGCCTTGAACAAGTCGCCGAGCTGGCCGGGGTGTCAAAAACCAATTTGCTCTATTACTACCCGTCGAAAGAGGCGCTGTATATTGCCGTGCTGCAGCAGATTCTGGCTATCTGGCTGGCGCCGCTGAGGGCCTTTCGGGAAGATATCAGCCCGCTGGTGGCGATTGGCGAATATATCCGCCTCAAGCTGGAGGTATCCCGTGACCATCCGCAGGCGTCGAAGCTGTTTTGTCTGGAGATGCTTCAGGGCGCGCCGTTGCTGATGGGGGAGCTGACCGGCGATTTAAAAGCGCTGGTGGATGAGAAGTCGGCGATTGTTTCCGGCTGGGTCGAGAGCGGCAAGCTGGCGCCGGTCGACCCGCAGCATCTGATTTTTATGATTTGGGCGACCACCCAGCATTACGCCGATTTCGCTACTCAGGTTGAGGCGGTGACCGGCGCAACGCTGCGCGATGAGGCATTCTTTCAGCAAACCGTCGATAACGTGCAGCGGATGATTATCGAAGGTATTCGCCTGCGTTAATCAGCGGGCGGGAGAGGGCAGCTTTGATCGCCATCTTCGCACTGTAGTAGCGAAGCAAGGAACGACTCGCGCTCAACGGTTTTATCGGACATGCACTGGTTGATAAGCATCGGCTGTACGCTGCCGCCGTCTGCGCCGGAGGCGAGGAATTTGCAATCGTCATCGCGCAGGGTAATCCACGCCAGCTGTGCTTTTTTGAGTAATTCCTGCTGTTTGCCGGAGGCGCGCTTCAGTGCTTCCTGATAGGTTTCATTCAGTTTTTTATCCGCCGCCTGGTATTGGGCGGCGGTGCACTGATTCATCTCCGTTTGATTGCTGGCGTTGTTGCATTCGTCCGCCAGCGCATGAGTGCTTGCCAGCAGCGCGGTAAGCGCGAGTAAAGTGCGTTTCATTGGTCAACTCCCATAAAAAAAGCTCCCGTCCGGGAGCCTTAATTAACCACAGCCTGCGCCTGGTGTCATTAGCTGACGTTGATGCCGGTCTGTTTTCCCGGGGGCGGCGCAGAGCGCCTTGCCCGGGCTACAAGTGCGTATGGCCTGAAAGTTGGGTCGCCCGGGTAAGGCGTCAGCCGCGACCCGGGATTTATCAGGTTTGCGGGTTTTGTAGCCCGGACAGGCGCGCAGCGCCGCCTCCGGGACATTACCTTAACCAATTGTCATCAGGCTGGCGTTACCGCCTGCCGCGGCGGTATTAACGCTGAGCGAACGTTCAATATAGAGCCGTTCCAGCAATAGATTGTTCTCGCCGCGGGCGAAGCCCTGCACCGAAACAATCGCGCCATCGCGTGCCGCTACCTGCTCGCACAGTTCCCGCAGCTGATCGGAGTCGCCGTGATAGATAACCGCATCGAACGGTTCGGTCATCAGGGTTTCCGTTTTGGCAAAGTGGAGGCGTTCGCTGACTTCGCGCGGCAGCTTTTTCGCCAGCTCGCGCTGGAGAGGCGCATCTGGCCACAGCACTTCACAACCGACGGCGGTAACGCCCGCCAGCTGGGTCAGCGCATCCTGCTCGTTATCGGCCACGCACAGCACCCGGTCGCGTGGCATAAAGGTCAGAGTGTTGCGCTCCCCGGTTGGTCCTGGCAGCAGACGCTGGGTTCCGGCCTGCGCCTGTTCACTGAATGCCTGGCACAGGGCCTGTAATTCCGGACGGTCCGCTGCCCACTGCTGTAGTGCAAGCAGCGGTTTCTCCAGCAGCGTTTTCAACTGCGCATCCAGCGGGCGCTCGGCGTCCTGACGGGCGAGGGTGATCCCGACGGCGTTTTGTGGACGGCTGGAGAGCAGGCGGTACAGGTACAGCGGGCCGCCTGCTTTCGGACCGGTACCCGACAGCCCTTCGCCGCCGAACGGCTGCACGCCGACTACCGCGCCGACCATATTGCGGTTGACGTACAGGTTGCCGACGTTAGCGCTGCCGGTTACCTGAGCGATCGTCTCGTCGATACGGGTATGCACGCCGAGGGTCAGGCCGTAGCCGGAAGCGTTAATTTGCTCGACCAGTTGAGCCAGTTCATTGCGGTTATAGCGCACCACATGCAGCACCGGGCCGAAGACCTCTTTTTTCAGCTCGTCAAAACTATCGAGTTCAATAAGCGTTGGCGGAATAAAGGTACCGCTGGTCCACTCGCGGGAATCTTCGCCGTTTTCGCGCACCGCCTGGAAGACTTTGCGCCCTTTGGTCCGCAGCGTCTGGATATGGCGCTCGATGTTCTCTTTGGCTTCGGCATCGATCACCGGCCCGATATCGGTGGTCAGACGGCCCGGATTGCCCATCCGGCATTCGGCCATCGCGCCGCGTAGCATGGTCAGCGTATGCTCGGCGATGTCGTCCTGCAGGCACAGCACGCGCAGGGCGGAGCAGCGTTGACCTGCGCTGTCGAACGCCGAAGCAAGTACGTCGACAACTACCTGCTCAGTCAGGGCAGAGGAGTCGACGATCATCGCGTTCATGCCGCCGGTTTCGGCGATAAGCGGCGTCGGGCGACCCTGCGCGTCAAGACGGCTGGCGATATTGCGTTGTAATAAGGTGGCGACTTCGGTCGAGCCGGTAAACATCACGCCGCGCACGCGATCGTCTGACGTGAGCGCAGCACCAACGGTTTCCCCACGCCCTGGCAGCAGTTGAATCACCCCCGGCGGCACGCCAGCTTCCAGCAGGATTGCCACGCCCTGAGCGGCGATAAGCGGCGTCTGCTCGGCGGGCTTCGCCAGCACGGTATTGCCCGCCGCCAGCGCGGCGGCAATCTGGCCGGTAAAGATCGCCAGCGGGAAGTTCCACGGGCTGATACACACCACCGGGCCCAACGGGCGATGGGTTTCGTTATCAAAATCATCGCGGACCTGGCCGGCATAGTAGTGGAGGAAATCCACCGCTTCGCGCACTTCGGCGATGGCGTTACTGAAGGTTTTACCCGCTTCGCGCACCAGGATGCCCATCAGAGTCGGCATCTGGCTTTCCATCAGTATGGCGGCGCGTTCAAGGATTGCCGCGCGCTCCTGCGGCGGGGTGGCGAACCAGATTGGCGCATTGTTGACCGCGTTGCTCAGCGCCTGCTGAACTTCAGCCTCGCTGGCTTCACGCACGTGACCGACAATATCTTTTGGCTCCGCCGGGTTAATCACCGCCTGCGTCTCGCCTTCGGCAACCGGTTGTTCCAGCATCGGCAGCGCCTGCCATTTATGCAGGGCGCTATTTAATAAAGAAGAGGAGAGGGAGGCCAGACGATGCTCATTGGCCAGATCCAGACCGGCAGAGTTGCTGCGGCCTTTACCGTAGAGATCGCGCGGCAGCGGAATTTTCGGATGCGGCAGGCCGGTCTGACCTTCCTGCTGGGCCAGTTTTTCCACGGCGGTTACCGGGTCGGCAACCAGTTCATCCAGCGGCAGGGTATTATCGGCAATACGGTTAACGAATGAGGTGTTAGCGCCGTTTTCCAGCAGACGACGCACCAGATACGCCAGCAGCGTTTCGTGGGTGCCGACCGGGGCGTAAATACGGCACGGACGGTTCAGTTTGCCGTCGGCAACTTTACCGGTGACCTGCTCATACAGCGGCTCGCCCATGCCGTGCAGGCACTGGAATTCGTACTGCCCCGGATAGTAGTTCTGCCCGGCGAGCTGATAAATCGCCGCCAGGGTATGGGCGTTGTGGGTGGCGAACTGCGGATAAATCAGGTTCGGTACTGCCAGCAGTTTCTTCGCGCAGGCCAGATAAGAAACGTCGGTGTAGACCTTGCGGGTATAGACCGGATAGCCTTCGAGGCCGTCCATCTGCGCACGTTTGATCTCGCTGTCCCAGTAGGCACCTTTCACCAGGCGGATCATCAGACGACGGCGGCTTCGGGTGGCGAGGTCAATCAGGTAGTCAATGACAAATGGGCAGCGTTTCTGGTAGGCCTGGATAACAAAACCAATGCCGTTCCAGCCCGCCAGTTCTGGCTCAAAACAGAGTTTTTCCAGCAGATCGAGAGAGATCTCCAGACGGTCGGCCTCTTCGGCGTCGATGTTGATGCCAATATCGTACTGGCGCGCCAGCAGGGTCAGGGACTTCAGGCGCGGGTAAAGCTCTTCCATCGCGCGATCGTACTGAGCGCGGCTGTAGCGCGGGTGCAGCGCGGAGAGCTTAATTGAGATCCCCGGACCTTCATAAATACCGCGTCCGTTTGAGGCTTTGCCTATGGCGTGAATCGCCTGCTGATAGGAGACCATATAGGCCTGAGCATCGTCGGCGGTTAGCGCCGCTTCGCCGAGCATATCGTAGGAGTAGCGGAATCCTTTATCTTCCAGCTTGCGGGCGTTGGCCAGCGCTTCAGCAATGGTTTCGCCGGTAACAAATTGTTCGCCCATCAGGCGCATCGCCATATCGACGCCTTTGCGGATCAGCGGCTCGCCGCTCTTGCCGATAATACGGTTCAGTGAGCGCGACAGGCTGGTTTCGTTATGGGTTGAAACTAGCTTGCCGGTAAACAGCAGCCCCCAGGTGGCGGCGTTGACGAACAGCGATGGGCTACGGCCGATATGTGACTGCCAGTTGCCGTTGCTGATTTTGTCGCGAATTAGCGCATCACGGGTGGCTTTGTCGGGGATGCGCAGCAGCGCTTCCGCCAGGCACATCAGCGCCACGCCTTCCTGTGAGGAGAGCGAGAATTCCTGCAACAGGCTTTGCACCATGCCGGCGCGACCGCTGGCGGTTTTCTGATTACGCAGCTTTTCTGCCAGTTGATAAGCCAGCTTGTGCGCCCGCTCACCCAGGTTTTGCGGCAGACGAGCCTGTTCCAGCAGCATCGGCACGGCATCAGTTTCGGCCCAGCGCCAGGCGGCGGTAATGGAGGCGCGGGAGACGGATTGCGGCAGGATCTGCTCAGCGAATTCAAGGAACGGTTGATAAGGCTCATCGCCCGGATTGCCTGCTTCATCGCTTTCGTTAGCCGCACCAGCGAGTAGTGCTGGCAGCTCCGGCAGCGTCTCGTCGTTTTCCAGCTTTTCCAGATAGTTGAAGATGGCCTGTTTAATCAGCCAGTGCGGCGTGCGGTCAATACGGCTCGCCGCGGATTTAATGCGTTCGCGCGTCGCGTCGTCAAGTTTTACACCCATGGTGGTGGTGCCCATGTCAGGAACTCCTGTTATTGGTCATTCGCTTCATCCTTCAGCCTGCCTCTTTGTTGGCTGCATTTGCGCGCCCTGGTCACATAGTTATCTATGCTCCCAGGGTCTTACAAATTTGCACGCCTCGACGCAGATTGAATGATTTTGCGAACTTCGCTTCTGTGCAGTTATGCGGTTGCGTAGAAATATCTATCATGTTGCAACTTTGTGCAACCTTGTTAATTGAGAATTGTGTGGCAGGCTGAAAATTGCTTTGATTGTTAAAAATCATGATGAAAATAGCAGGAATTTATCCCCGGTCTAATAGGGTTTTTCTATGCGTCACTTAACACTTTTGCGTGGTGCAACCGGTAAAAACGTGAGAGAGTGCAACCTATAACAAAATGAAGTTTGGTCCCCGAAGCATTTCGTGTAAATGCTGTGTTAAATCGTTTGTGAAAAAACAAAGCTTCCGTCAGGATACGGTCGCCCAATACAACCAATATGCCATTACCCCGTTCCGGTAGTGGAAAAAACGACAAAGTTGGACGCTGTCGACAAAAAATTCTGGAGATTTTTGCATGGCTATTAGCACACCCATGTTGGTGACTTTTATTATTTACATTTTTGGCATGGTACTTATCGGTTTTATTGCCTGGCGATCGACCAGGAACTTCGATGACTATATTCTCGGCGGTCGTAGCCTCGGCCCATTCGTCACGGCACTTTCTGCCGGGGCTTCAGATATGAGCGGCTGGTTGTTAATGGGATTGCCGGGGGCGATATTTATTTCCGGTATCTCTGAAAGCTGGATTGCCATTGGCCTGACGTTAGGCGCATGGATTAACTGGAAGCTGGTGGCCGGTCGTTTACGCGTGCATACCGAGGTCAATAATAACGCCCTGACGCTGCCGGATTATTTCACCGGACGTTTTGAAGATAAAAGCCGCGTGCTGCGAATTATCTCAGCGCTGGTGATTTTGTTATTTTTCACCATCTATTGTGCGTCCGGAATTGTGGCCGGAGCCCGTTTGTTTGAAAGCACATTTGGTATGAGCTACGAAACCGCGCTGTGGGCCGGCGCGGCGGCAACCATTATTTATACCTTTGTCGGCGGTTTCCTCGCGGTGAGCTGGACCGATACCGTTCAGGCCAGCCTGATGATATTCGCCCTGATTCTGACGCCGGTTATGGTGATTATTTCCGTCGGCGGATTTGGCGATTCACTGGAAGTGATCAAGCAAAAGAGTATTGAGAACGTTGATATGCTCAAAGGGCTGAACTTCGTGGCGATTATTTCGCTAATGGGCTGGGGTCTTGGCTATTTCGGTCAGCCGCACATCCTGGCGCGCTTTATGGCGGCGGATTCGCACCACAGCATCGTTCATGCCCGTCGCATCAGCATGACCTGGATGATCCTCTGCCTGGCGGGTGCGGTTGCCGTTGGTTTCTTCGGTATCGCTTACTTTAATAACAACCCGGGCGTGGCGGGCGCGGTGAACCAGAATGCCGAACGCGTCTTTATCGAACTGGCGCAAATTCTGTTTAACCCGTGGATTGCCGGGATCCTGTTGTCGGCGATTCTGGCGGCGGTGATGTCGACTCTGAGCTGCCAGCTGTTGGTGTGCTCTAGCGCAATTACCGAAGACCTGTATAAAGCGTTTCTGCGTAAACATGCAAGTCAGAAAGAGCTGGTGTGGGTAGGGCGCTTTATGGTGCTGGTGGTGGCGCTGGTATCCATCGCGCTGGCGGCAAACCCGGATAACCGCGTACTGGGTCTGGTGAGCTACGCATGGGCGGGCTTTGGCGCGGCGTTTGGCCCGGTGGTGCTGTTCTCGGTGATGTGGTCACGAATGACGCGTAACGGCGCGCTGGCCGGGATGATTATCGGTGCAGTGACGGTGATTGTGTGGAAACAGTTCGCCTGGCTGGGCCTGTATGAAATTATTCCGGGCTTTATCTTTGGCAGCCTCGGAATTGTGGTCTTCAGCCTGCTGGGTAAAGCACCGTCGGCAGAAATGCAAAGACGCTTTGCCGAAGCGGACGCGCATTATCATACTGCGCCACCGGTACGTGCTACTGCGCAGTAATCCTCTGAATTGACCTCAAGCCCGTGTTCTGCGGGCTTTGCTATTTGTGCCTCTTGCTAATTGCTTGAAAATACGCTGATATCTCAGCACAAATAACAATGAGGGTACAAAATGAATTTCAGACAGGGTGCGATGGCGCTGGTACTGGCAGGGATATTAAGCGGCTGCGTGGCGCCTGCCGCGAAGACGGCCCCGGCGGCAGATGCTAACGCTTGCCCGACGGATAACGCCATGGTGCAGACGACGCTTTATTTCGGCTTAAGCCGTCCTGCGGGGAAAGATATTACCGCTCAGGAGTGGCAGCAGTTTGTTGACCGCGACGTGACGCCGCGCTTTCGTGATGGCCTGACGGTATTTGATGCGCGCGGTCAGTGGTTGGGTAACGACGGTACCGTCGCGCGCGAGCAGAGCAAGGCGCTGATGCTGATCCATGATAAAGAGGCTAAGAGCGAAGAGGGAATTGAAGCGCTGCGCAATACTTACAAATCACGTTTTGCGCAGGAGTCGGTGATGCGCGTTGACCAGCCAGTCTGCGTTCACTTTTAAATTGTGCCCTGATGGAATTGCCCGGTAGCGGCTAAAGCCTTACCCGGGCTTACGAGATCTACGTTGCGCGCGGTTTCCCGGAGGCGATGCTGCGCATCTGTCCGGGCTACCAAATCTTAGATTACATGAACTGTAGCCCGGGCAAGGCGTGTTGCGCCGTCCCCGGGAACACAGGCCAGCATTCCTGATTACAGTACCAGCCCCGCGAAGCTTGCCGAGAGCAAACTCACCAGCGTTGCGCCATACACCAGGCGCAGGCCGAAGCGGGAAACAATATTTCCCTGCTGTTCGTTCAGTCCTTTAATCGCCCCGGCAATAATGCCGATGGAAGCAAAGTTGGCGAAGGAAACCAGGAAGACCGACAAAATACCCAGCCCGCGCGGCGTCATGCTGGCGGCAATTTTTTGCAGCTCAATCATAGCGACGAATTCATTCGCCACCAGCTTGGTCGCCATAATACTGCCCGCGTTCAGCGCATCGCTTAGCGGAATACCAATCAGCCACGCCAGGGGATAAAAAACGTAGCCAAGGATCTGCTGGAAGCTCAGGCCAAACAGAGTGGCGAACAGGGCATTAATAGCGCTAATCAGGGCAATAAAACCAATTAACATCGCCAGAATGATCATTGCGACCTTAAAACCGGCCAGAATATATTCACCGAGCATTTCAAAGAAGCTTTGGGATTCATGCAGCTTCTCAAGCTTAATTTCTTCTTCGCTGCCAGGGCGCGTCGGGTTAATTATCGACAGCACAATAAAGGTGCTGAACATATTCAGAATCAGCGCCGCGACGACATATTTCGCGTCAAGCATACTCATATAAGCGCCGACAATGGACAGCGAAACCGTTGACATAGCGGTAGCCGACATGGTGAACAGGCGGCGTGATGAGAGATCGCCAAGGACGCCTTTATAGGCAATAAAGTTCTCTGATTGTCCAAGGATCAGCGAGCTGACCGCGTTAAACGATTCCAGCTTGCCCATGCCGTTAACCTTTGACAGCAGGGTACCAATCAAGCGAATGAAAATGGGGAGAATACGCCAGTGCTGAAGAATACCGATCAGCGCTGAGATAAAGACAATGGGACAAAGTACGCCGAGGAAAATAAACGCCAGCCCTTTTTCACTCATGCCACCAAATACAAAATTGGTTCCTTCGGCGGCAAAACCGAGGAGCGATTCAAAGAATGAAGCGATATTTTTCACTAGCCACAGGCCGCTTTCGGCGTGGAGAAAAAAGAAAGCCAGCGCAATTTCGATAACAATTAACTGGATAATATAGCGAATGCGGATTTTCTTACGGTCGTAGCTGACAAGCCAGGCCAGGGCGAGGATAACCACCAGCGCCAGCAGGAAGTGCAAATATTGAGTCATGTTGTTCATTTCATAGGTAAATAAGGCCGCCATTTAGCCACAGCCGTGAAGCCGGGTAAATATCTGGCGCCAAAAATCCCATCATCCTGCCGTTCTTTGTTGCGGTAGAGAGATAATCCCGCAAGTCATTATTTGTTAGCGATTAATTTACAAATCGTCATCATTATCTACACATTTCACTTGTGTTTCTGATTATTGTAATGATAATCACTATCAGAAATATTTACCTATCTTTGCATCAATTGACTGCGATTCACATTTAAGGGTATCGGCATGTTTGTCCCATTTCTCATCATGTTACGTGAAGGCCTGGAAGCAGCGCTGATTGTCAGCCTGATCGCCAGCTATCTGAAACGCACCCAGCGCGGCAACTGGATTGGCGTAATGTGGATTGGGGTATTTCTGGCTGCGGCACTGTGCCTGGGGCTGGGGATCTTTATCAACGAAACAACCGGCGAATTTCCGCAGCGCGAGCAGGAACTGTTCGAAGGCATCGTGGCGGTAGTGGCGGTGTGCATTCTGACCTGGATGGTGTTCTGGATGCGTAAAGTTTCGCGCAACGTAAAGCAGCAGCTTGAGCAAGCAGTCGACAATGCCCTTCAGCGCGGGAACAACCACGGCTGGGCGCTGGTGATGATGGTCTTTTTCGCCGTGGCTCGCGAAGGTCTGGAATCGGTGTTTTTCCTGCTGGCCGCTTTCCAGCAGGATGTGGGAATCTGGCCGCCCATCGGGGCCATGTTGGGTCTGGCAACTGCAATTGTTTTAGGGTTCCTGATCTACTGGGGCGGCATCCGTATGAATCTCGGCGTGTTTTTCAAATGGACCAGCCTGTTTATTTTGCTGGTTGCCGCAGGCCTGGCGGCGGGGGCTATCCGCGCCTTCCATGAAGCTGGACTGTGGAATCATTTCCAGGATGTTGCCTTCGACCTGAGCAACATTCTTTCTACGCATACGCTATTTGGCACGCTGCTGGAGGGGATTTTTGGCTATCAGGAAACGCCGACCATCAGCGAAGTTGCAGTCTACTTTATTTATTTGATTCCGGCGCTAGTGCTGTTTGTCCTGCCGCCGAGCAATAAAACCACCGCATCCCGAACCGCTTAGTCGGCATTGCGGATTGAAATAGTTACAACATACTTATCGAAAGGGATGGTCATGATGAATCATTTTCGTCGCAATGCGCTGCATATTACCGTTGCTGCGCTGTTCAGCTCTGCTTTTTACGCCCACGCTGCCGATATTCCGCAAGTAAAAGTCACTGTCACCGACAAACAGTGCGAACCGATGAACGTCACTGTGAAAGCGGGTAAAACCCAGTTCATCATTCAGAACCACAGCCAGAAGGCGTTGGAGTGGGAAATTCTGAAAGGTGTGATGGTGGTGGAAGAGCGCGAGAATATCGCCCCTGGTTTTACGCAAAAGCTGACGGCGAACCTGCAGCCGGGTGAATATGACATGACCTGCGGCCTGCTGACTAACCCTAAAGGTAAGCTCACCGTGACCGGTGAAGCGACTAAAGATGCTGCTAAAGCTGAAGCGCTGCTCAGCCTCGGTGAAGCTATTACCGCCTATAAAGCCTACGTCACTGCTGAGACCGCTGAACTGGTTAGCGGCACCAAAGCCTTTACCGATGCGGTGAAAGCGGGCGATATCGAGAAGGCAAAAGCCCTCTACGCGCCGACGCGCCAGCACTATGAACGCATTGAACCCATTGCCGAGCTGTTCTCTGACCTCGACGGCAGTATTGATGCCCGTGAAGATGACTACGAGAAAAAAGCAGAAGATCCGAAGTTCACCGGCTTCCACCGTCTGGAAAAAGCGCTGTTTGGCGATAACAGCGTCAAAGGAATGGATAAATATGCCGATCAGCTGAACACCGACGTTCTCGATTTGCAAAAGCGCATTAGCGAACTGGCCTTCCCACCATCAAAAGTGGTCGGCGGCGCAGCTGGTTTGATTGAAGAAGTGGCGGCCAGCAAAATTAGCGGTGAAGAAGATCGCTATAGCCATACCGATCTGTGGGATTTCCAGGCCAACATTGACGGGGCGCAGAAAATTGTCGACCTGCTGCGTCCGCAGTTGCAAAAAGAGAACAGCACGCTGCTGGCGAAAGTGGATGCCAACTTCAAGAAAGTGGATAGCATCCTGAGTAAATACCGCACTAAAGACGGTTTTGAGACCTATGACAAGCTGACGGATGCGGATCGCAATGCGCTGAAAGGCCCGATCACCACTCTGGCGGAAGATCTGGCACAACTGCGCGGGATCCTCGGTCTGGACTAAGTCGATGGCAGAGCAAAATAATGATGTGAATGAGCCGTCACGGCGCCGGCTTTTAAAAGGGATTGGCGCGCTTGGCGGCGCGTTGGCTATCAGCGGCGGCTGTCCGGTGGCGCATGCGGCAAAAGACAACAGCTCTCCGGGGACGTTGTCGCCAAACGCGCGCATGGAAGCGCAGCCGTTTTATGGTCCGCATCAGGCCGGTGTACTGACGCCACAGCAGGCTTCGATGATGATTGTCGCTTTCGACGTGCTTGCCAGTGATAAAGCGGATCTGGAGCGGTTATTTCGCCTGCTGACTCAACGTATTGCCTTTTTGACCAAAGGTGGGCCTGCGCCGGAGACGCCAAATCCGCGTTTGCCGCCGATGGATTCCGGAATATTGGGGCCGTGGATTGCCCCGGATAATCTGACTATGACGGTATCCGTGGGTCATTCGCTGTTTGACGAGCGTTTTGGCCTGGCCAACCGCGCGCCGAAAAAGCTGCAAAAGATGACGCGTTTTCCTAATGACTCTCTGGATGCGGCGCTGTGCCACGGCGACCTGCTGCTGCAAATTTGCGCCAATACTCAGGATACGGTGATACATGCCTTGCGGGATGTGATTAAGCACACCCCGGACCTGCTCAGCGTACGCTGGAAGCGGGAAGGCTTCATTTCTGATAGCGCAGCGCGCAGTAAAGGTAAAGAGACGCCGGTTAATCTGCTGGGCTTTAAAGACGGTACCGCTAATCCTGTCAGTACCGATAACGCGCTGATGGATAAAGTGGTGTGGGTTACCACCGACCAGGGGGAGCCTGCCTGGGCGACGGGCGGTAGCTATCAGGCGGCGCGAATTATTCAGTTTCACGTTGAGTTCTGGGATCGTACGCCGTTAAAAGAGCAGCAGACGATTTTTGGTCGCGATAAACAGACCGGTGCTCCGCTGGGGATGCAGCACGAGCACGACGCGCCGGATTACAGCAAGGACCCGGATGGCGATACTATTGCACTCGATAGTCATATTCGTCTGGCAAATCCGCGCACGCCGGAGACCGAGTCCAGTCTGATGATGCGCCGGGGATATAGCTATTCTCTGGGAGTGACGAACTCAGGCCAGCTGGATATGGGGTTGCTGTTTGTTTGCTATCAGCACGATCTGGAAAAAGGCTTTCTGACGGTGCAAAAGCGTCTGAACGGTGAGGCGCTGGAAGAGTACGTGAAGCCGATCGGCGGAGGGTATTTCTTTGTTCTGCCGGGAGTTATCGATAGTCAGCACTATCTCGGGCAATCGCTGCTCGAAGCCTGAAGCTCCTGCCCGTAAGGGCAGGGCGTTTTCTGCTGTTTTTCCATTCTTTTTTTGTATTTCCTGCCTTGTTTAATTTTTCTGTAATCTTAATGTCGGAAACTCCTCTCAGCTGCAATGAGAATTATTTGTTGTCTTTATGTGAAAAATAAGTTGCATTAAGAATTATTTTTGATGTACTTATTAAAGACGCGGTAGTTCCCGGCAGTGATGTCGTTTCACTATGGAGATCGCGAATGCCCGATTGCTGTAACGGAAAACGTCAAAACTCATACCGTACTTCTCAGCACGGGGGCCACACTTCCGGCCGCGATTCTCACACCTCAAATTTATCCTCCACTACAACAGAAAACTCGAACCCAGACAGGGTGCGCGGTGCGCGTAGCCGTGACCCGTTGTCAATTCGACAGGCAAGCAATGGCTTACAAGGAAGCCAAACCTCAATCGTTCGTGCGCATAATCGCGTCGATGTTGACGCGTGTGATGTAAACCAACAACGCAAGGTGCTATCCATGGGAAGACAAAAAGCAGTGACCAAAGCTCGTCGTGAGGCCAAACGTGTGCTGAGACAGGATTCGCGCAGCCATAAACAGCGCGAAGAAGAATCGGTCACATCGCTTGTGCAAATGAGTGGCGTAGAAGCAATTGGTATGGCGCGGGATAGTCGCGATGCATCGCCAATTGAAGCGCGCAATGACGCTCAGGCGCATTATTTGAATGCCATCGACAATAAACAGTTGATCTTTGCGACAGGCGAGGCCGGGTGCGGGAAGACCTGGATTAGTGCGGCAAAAGCAGCTGAAGCCCTGATCCATAAGGATGTGGACAGAATTATTGTTACCCGTCCCGTTCTGCAAGCCGACGAAGATCTCGGCTTCTTACCGGGAGATATCGCCGAGAAATTCGCTCCCTACTTTCGACCGGTTTATGACGTGCTGGTGAAGAGGTTGGGCGCTTCCTTTATGCAATACTGCCTGCGTCCGGAAATCGGCAAGGTGGAAATCGCGCCGTTCGCTTATATGCGCGGACGTACATTTGAAAATGCAGTCGTGATTCTGGACGAGGCTCAGAACGTGACCGCTGCGCAAATGAAAATGTTTTTGACCCGCCTCGGGGAGAACGTGACGGTTATCGTCAATGGCGACATTACCCAGTGTGATTTACCCTCTGGCGTAAGGTCTGGCCTGGTCGATGCGCTGGCGCGTTTTGAAGAAGATGAGATGGTTGGGGTGGTGCGCTTCACGACCGATGACTGCGTGCGTTCAACGCTTTGCCAGCGTGCGCTTAAAGCCTACTACTGATTATTTTTGAGTCTGCAAAGCCCGGGAAACCGGGCTTTGTTTTTGCTGGTTTAAAGCAAGTTCTGCAGCGGGGGAGCGGTCATCGTGGCTTCGAAAGGAATAATATCGACTTTCGCGACGCCCGATTGCTGGAACGGATCCTGACTCAGCCAGGTCCGTAGCAAATCCATGTCATCACCTTTTGCCAGAATGACTCCGCCAGATCTGGGGATCTTACGCCCTGAAGCAAGAAATAATCCGTCAGCGTAGCCTTTTTTAAGCCATTCCACGTGTGCAGCAAGCTGCGCGTCAACTTCATCTAACGGTTTAACGTAAGTCAGAACAATAACTGCAATGGTGCTCATTTGGATGTCCATCTTTTATATGGGTATATAAAAGTAGCATGCGTAGAGTTGCGGATGATAGTAGGCCGAATGCAGTTTCTGGATGGTGCAACAGGCGAAAAAAAAGCCCGTACTTGCGTACGAGCTCTTCTTAAAATATGGCGGTGAGG
>NZ_JAPUEW010000026.1:0-20433 GCF_027492335.1 Klebsiella sp.
CAATGGGACAGGTTCCAGATTAATCAACGATTAGATAGATAAGGAATACCCCCCATGTCAGAACGTTTACCCAATGACGTGGATCCGATCGAAACTCGCGACTGGCTACAGGCGATCGAATCGGTCATCCGTGAAGAAGGTGTTGAGCGCGCTCAGTATCTGATTGACCAACTCCTTTCTGAAGCCCGCAAAGGCGGGGTGAAAGTGGCTGCTGGCACATCGACTGGCAGTTACGTAAACACTATTGCCGTTGAAGATGAACCGGAATACCCGGGAAATCTGGATCTGGAACGTCGTATTCGTTCTGCGATCCGCTGGAACGCTATTATGACCGTTCTGCGCGCATCGAAAAAAGATCTCGAACTGGGTGGCCACATGGCTTCCTTCCAGTCTTCCGCGACTTTCTACGAAGTGTGCTTCAACCACTTCTTCCGTGCACGCAATGAGCAGGATGGCGGCGATCTGGTTTACTTCCAGGGCCACATCTCTCCGGGCGTATACGCACGTGCATTCCTGGAAGGTCGTCTGACTGAAGAGCAGATGAACAACTTCCGCCAGGAAGTTCATGGCAAAGGCCTGTCTTCCTACCCGCACCCGAAACTGATGCCGACCTTCTGGCAGTTCCCGACCGTCTCCATGGGTCTGGGCCCAATCGGTGCAATCTACCAGGCTAAATTCCTGAAATATCTGGAACATCGTGGCCTGAAAGATACCTCCAAACAAACCGTTTACGCCTTCCTGGGCGACGGCGAGATGGATGAGCCAGAATCCAAAGGTGCGATCACCATCGCTACCCGTGAAAAACTGGACAACCTGGTCTTCGTTATCAACTGTAACCTGCAGCGTCTTGACGGCCCGGTCACCGGTAACGGCAAAATCATTAACGAACTGGAAGGTATCTTCGCAGGTGCTGGCTGGAACGTTATCAAGGTTATCTGGGGCGGTCGTTGGGATGAGCTGCTGCGTAAAGACACCAGCGGTAAACTGATCCAGCTGATGAACGAAACCGTTGACGGTGACTACCAGACCTTCAAATCCAAAGACGGCGCTTACGTACGTGAGCACTTCTTCGGTAAATATCCGGAAACCGCAGCGCTGGTTGCCGACTGGTCTGACGATCAGATTTGGGCACTGAACCGCGGTGGTCACGATCCGAAGAAAGTCTTCGCTGCACTGAAAAAAGCGCAGGAAACTACCGGCAAAGCAACCGTCATCCTGGCCCATACCATCAAAGGTTACGGCATGGGTGATACCGCTGAAGGTAAAAACATCGCTCACCAGGTTAAGAAAATGAACATGGACGGCGTGCGTCACATTCGCGACCGTTTCAATGTGCCGGTAACCGATGAGCAGGTGGAAAACCTGTCTTACATTACCTTCCCGGAAGGTTCTGAAGAACATACCTATCTGCACGCACAGCGTCAGAAACTGCACGGTTACCTGCCGACTCGTCAGCCGAACTTCGATGAGAAGCTGGAGCTGCCTCAGCTTGCTGATTTCGGTCCGCTGCTGGAAGAGCAGAACAAAGAAATTTCTACCACTATCGCGTTTGTTCGTGCTCTGAACGTGATGCTGAAGAACAAGTCCATCAAAGACCGCCTGGTGCCAATCATCGCCGATGAAGCGCGTACCTTTGGTATGGAAGGTCTGTTCCGTCAGATCGGTATTTACAGCCCGAACGGTCAGCAGTACACCCCGCAGGACCGTGAGCAGGTTGCTTACTATAAAGAAGACGAGAAAGGCCAGATCCTGCAAGAAGGTATCAACGAACTGGGTGCTGGCGCATCCTGGCTGGCGGCTGCGACTTCTTACAGCACCAACAACCTGCCGATGATTCCGTTCTACATCTACTACTCCATGTTCGGGTTCCAGCGTATCGGTGACCTGTGCTGGCAGGCCGGCGACCAACAGGCTCGCGGCTTCCTGGTCGGTGGTACTTCCGGTCGTACGACGCTGAACGGCGAAGGTCTGCAGCACGAAGATGGCCATAGCCATATTCAGTCTCTGACTATCCCGAACTGTATCTCTTACGATCCGTCTTACGCGTACGAAGTTGCGGTCATCATGCATGATGGTCTGGAGCGTATGTACGGTGAGAAACAAGAGAACGTTTACTACTACATCACTACCCTGAACGAAAACTACCACATGCCGGCAATGCCGGAAGGTGCCGAGGAAGGTATCCGTAAAGGTATCTATAAACTCGAAACCATCGAAGGTAGCAAAGGTAAAGTTCAGTTGCTGGGTTCCGGTTCTATCCTGCGTCACGTGCGTGAAGCAGCAGAGATACTGGCGAAAGACTACGGCGTAGGTTCTGACGTTTATAGCGTCACCTCCTTCACCGAACTGGCGCGTGATGGCCAGGATTGTGAGCGCTGGAACATGCTGCACCCGCTGGAAACTCCGCGCGTTCCGTACATCGCCCAGGTGATGAACGACGCTCCGGCTGTGGCATCGACTGACTATATGAAACTGTTCGCCGAGCAGGTTCGTACTTATGTACCGGCTGATGATTATCGCGTACTGGGTACCGACGGCTTCGGTCGCTCTGACAGCCGTGAGAACCTGCGTCACCACTTCGAAGTTGATGCTTCCTACGTGGTAGTTGCAGCGCTGGGCGAACTGGCTAAACGTGGCGAAATCGATAAGAAAGTGGTTGCAGACGCAATTGCCAAATTCAATATCGATGCAGATAAAGTTAACCCGCGTCTGGCGTAAGAGGTAAAAGAATAATGGCTATCGAAATCAATGTACCGGACATCGGGGCTGATGAAGTTGAAATCACCGAGATCCTGGTCAAAGTGGGCGACAAAGTTGAAGCTGAACAGTCGCTGATCACCGTAGAAGGCGACAAAGCCTCTATGGAAGTTCCGTCTCCTCAGGCTGGCGTTGTTAAAGAGATCAAAGTCTCTGTTGGCGACAAAACCGAGACCGGCAAACTGATCATGATTTTCGATTCCGCCGATGGTGCAGCAGCCGCTGCACCTGCGCAGGAAGAGAAGAAAGAAGCGGCTCCGGCAGCAGCGCCAGCGGCAGCAGCGGCTAAAGACGTACACGTACCGGATATCGGCGGCGACGAAGTTGAAGTCACCGAGATCATGGTCAAAGTGGGCGACACCGTTGCGGCTGAGCAGTCATTGATCACCGTAGAAGGCGACAAAGCTTCTATGGAAGTCCCGGCACCGTTCGCAGGTACTGTGAAAGAGATCAAAATCAGCACTGGCGACAAGGTATCTACCGGCTCCCTGATTATGGTCTTCGAAGTGGCGGGTAGCGCACCTGCTGCGGCTCCGGCGAAAGCGGAAGCTGCCCCGGCGGCGGCTGCACCGGCGGCTTCCGGGTCTAAAGAAGTTAACGTACCGGATATCGGCGGCGACGAAGTTGAAGTCACTGAAGTGATGGTTAAAGTGGGCGATAAAATTGCCGCTGAGCAGTCACTGATCACCGTTGAAGGCGACAAAGCTTCGATGGAAGTTCCGGCACCGTTCGCGGGCACCGTGAAAGAGATCAAAATCAGCACCGGCGACAAAGTGTCCACCGGCTCTCTGATCATGGTCTTCGAAGTGGAAGGCGCTGCGCCTGCTGCAGCACCGGTTGCTGCACCGGCACCGACTGCTGCACCCGCTCAGGCCGCTAAACCTGCTGCTGCCCCTGCGGCAAAAGCGGAAGGCAAATCTGAGTTTGCTGAAAACGACGCTTACGTTCACGCAACTCCGCTGATTCGCCGCCTGGCGCGCGAATTTGGCGTTAACCTGGCGAAAGTGAAAGGTTCTGGTCGTAAAGGCCGTATCCTGCGCGAAGACGTTCAGACTTACGTGAAAGAAGCGGTTAAACGCGCCGAAGCTGCACCGGCTGCTGCCACCGGCGGCGGTATCCCGGGCATGCTGCCATGGCCGAAAGTGGACTTCAGCAAGTTTGGTGAAATCGAAGAAGTGGAACTGGGTCGCATCCAGAAAATCTCTGGCGCTAACCTGAGCCGTAACTGGGTGATGATCCCGCACGTTACTCACTTCGACAAAACCGATATCACCGATCTGGAAGCGTTCCGTAAACAGCAGAACGCCGAAGCTGAGAAGCGTAAACTGGATGTGAAATTCACTCCAGTAGTCTTCATCATGAAAGCCGTTGCCGCTGCGCTTGAGCAGATGCCGCGCTTCAACAGCTCGCTGTCTGAAGATGCACAGCGCCTGACGCTGAAGAAATACATCAACATCGGTGTGGCGGTTGATACCCCGAATGGTCTGGTTGTTCCGGTCTTTAAAGACGTGAACAAGAAGAGCATTACCGAACTGTCTCGTGAACTGACCGTGATCTCCAAGAAAGCGCGTGATGGTAAGCTGACTGCTGGCGAAATGCAGGGCGGTTGCTTCACTATCTCCAGCATCGGCGGCCTGGGTACCACCCATTTCGCCCCGATTGTGAACGCGCCGGAAGTGGCCATCCTCGGTGTGTCTAAATCCGCGATGGAGCCTGTGTGGAATGGTAAAGAGTTTGTTCCGCGTCTGATGATGCCGATCTCTCTGTCCTTCGACCACCGCGTTATCGACGGTGCTGATGGTGCGCGCTTTATTACCATCATCAACAACACCCTGAGCGATATTCGCCGCCTGGTGATGTAAGCGAAAAGCCGGCCTGACGGCCGGCTTTTTTCTGGTAATCTCTTCTGCGTTTTGAAGTTACCAGCAATAAAGGACAAAATCGTTTGCCGTTTGTTGTTTCAAAATTGTTAACAATTTTGTAAAATGCTTGCGGATAGAACGTCCCGGTGGACATGGGCGTAAAAACAATAGCGTCAGACCCGCCGGATACAAATTACAGAGGTCATGATGAGTACTGAAATCAAAACTCAGGTCGTGGTACTTGGGGCAGGCCCCGCAGGTTATTCTGCTGCCTTCCGTTGCGCTGATTTAGGTCTGGAAACCGTAATCGTAGAACGTTACAACACCCTGGGCGGTGTTTGTCTGAACGTCGGCTGTATCCCTTCTAAAGCACTGCTGCACGTTGCGAAAGTTATCGAAGAAGCGAAAGCGCTGGCCGAACACGGCATCGTTTTTGGTGAGCCGAAAACTGACATCGATAAAATTCGTACCTGGAAAGAAAAAGTTATCACTCAACTGACCGGCGGTCTGGCTGGTATGGCCAAAGGCCGTAAAGTGAAAGTGGTTAACGGTCTGGGTAAATTTACTGGTGCTAACACCCTGGAAGTCGAAGGCGAAAACGGCAAAACCGTGATCAATTTTGACAACGCGATCATCGCGGCGGGTTCCCGTCCGATTGAACTGCCGTTCATTCCTCATGAAGACCCGCGCGTATGGGATTCCACCGACGCTCTGGAACTGAAAACTGTACCAAAACGCCTGCTGGTTATGGGTGGCGGTATTATCGGTCTGGAAATGGGTACCGTGTACCATGCGCTGGGTTCAGAGATTGACGTGGTTGAAATGTTCGACCAGGTGATTCCGGCTGCCGATAAAGACGTGGTAAAAGTCTTCACCAAACGCATTAGCAAGAAGTTCAACCTGATGCTGGAAACCAAAGTCACTGCCGTTGAAGCGAAAGAAGACGGTATCTACGTTTCCATGGAAGGCAAAAAAGCGCCGGCTGAAGCGCAGCGCTACGACGCCGTACTGGTGGCTATCGGTCGCGTGCCGAACGGTAAAAACCTCAATGCCGGCCAGGCAGGCGTTGAAGTAGACGAGCGTGGCTTTATCCGCGTTGACAAACAACTGCGTACCAACGTGCCGCACATTTTTGCTATCGGCGATATCGTCGGCCAGCCGATGCTAGCGCACAAAGGTGTTCACGAAGGTCACGTTGCTGCCGAAGTTATCTCCGGTATGAAGCACTACTTCGATCCGAAAGTGATCCCGTCCATCGCCTATACTGAGCCAGAAGTTGCCTGGGTTGGTCTGACTGAGAAAGAAGCGAAAGAGAAAGGCATCAGCTACGAAACCGCCACCTTCCCGTGGGCTGCTTCTGGCCGTGCTATCGCTTCCGACTGCGCAGACGGTATGACCAAACTGATTTTCGACAAAGAATCTCACCGCGTTATCGGCGGGGCGATTGTCGGTACCAACGGCGGCGAGCTGCTGGGTGAAATCGGTCTGGCTATCGAAATGGGTTGCGACGCTGAAGACATCGCACTGACCATCCATGCTCACCCGACTCTGCATGAGTCCGTTGGCCTGGCGGCAGAAGTCTTCGAAGGTAGCATCACCGACCTGCCGAACGCGAAAGCGAAGAAAAAGTAAGTTTTTCTTTCAGGCAAAATCGATAAGCGGCTCTGTGAGCCGCTTTTTTTATGGTTGATGTTTACAACTGTGTCGTCGTTAATAAAATTGCATACCTTATTAATACTTGAAAAATAATCACCTTATAAACTTATAGATAGTTAACTATATGCGAGGTGTGTGATGAAAAGATTATTAACGACGACGCTGCTGGCTGCGACTTTGGTTTCTGGTATGGCCTGCGCTGCTGATGCCTCCATTCCCTGGGCTGATAACAGCGGCGGTACCGAAAGCACCCATATTGCGGCAATGGGCCAGGATTTGAATATGCAGCATCAGCAGATTACGAAGACCAGCGAAGGGGTATGGGCGGCGAATTCAGGTAGCATCAGCTCTGATGAAGCGGCGCTGACCAGTACTAAGCCAGCTTTTGCGGGCTATCCGTCGCTGATGCCTCATCAGGGCTAAGTTAATGCGGTGACACTGTCCGGCGGCGCAATCGCGTGCCGGGCATTCTTTATTGATTGATGGTCTGCCAGTCTGGATCAGGCGAAAATGCGCTAATTGCCTGTGCCTTGCTTTGCGTTTCCTCACCTAAGTTAGCTTGCCAGACCTGGTCATTTTGGTTAACCATAAAGCTCATTACGCCAGTTTGTCCCCATTCGACAGGCCATGCCAGCAGAGCAACGCCTTGATTATCGCTATCTTTAATTATACGAAAGCGGTAGCCATGATAGCCTTCGCCAGGCTTTGATGGACTAAAGGCTGGCCCTAACGGACTGGGCGTTTCTCCTGGCGCAGCAGGCCAGTAGAGGCCATCTTTTTTACCTTCGCTGCTGATTATTTTTTGCGCCCAGGCGTGATTTAACTGATAGAAATCCTGTTGGGCATCAACATAAGCATGCATCGCCTGAATCGCTGAGAGCTCATTGCGGCCAATAGCGCGGGTGAGAATTTCATCTTCTGCGGCAGCCATATCAAAATGCCAGCCATCATCGCCCTTGATGATGGGGATGGGCAGCCGCCACTCTTCCTGGCCGACGTCCAGCCATGCGCTATTGTCCTGGCGAACAACGTTATGTTTGACTTGCCAGTCGCGCTGAAAACGGTCTACCGCATCAGGCGCAATGCCGTCCGGCGGTAAGAACTGCTGCCAATTGTCACCGAGCAGCGTATCCAGCGCAGATTCATCATGCTGGCTGATTGCTTCAGCCAGCGCGCTTGCAGCTTGTTCAGGCGTGGAGAATTCTTGTTGTGCCAGAGCCATCATCGGTGTCATGACCAGCGCTAGCAGCGTCATTTGTAGGTGCTTTTTCATCTTCTTATCCTCAGCGGCGACGCAATTCACGATGTTCGGAAAGATGTTCTCTGGCCGCGCTGCGCTGCTCGCTGTTTAAACCTGAGATATGACGACTCTGTCGTCCTCGCTCTTGTTGAGATTGCCAGGAGGGGGCGCGGCTGTCGTTACCGCTTAGCGCATTGGCATGCAGGTTACCGAGCTTCTGCTGACGCTGTTCAGGCGTCGCCGATTGGAACTGTTCACGACGTTGCTGTTGCTGCGCAGTGGGGTGCTGAACCTGCGCTTTCACCGTCTCCCTATGCTGCTGCTGTTGGGCTGTCGGGTGTTGAAGCTGGTTTTTGGCTGCTTCCCGACGCTGCTGCGTGGCGCTATTTTTTACCGCAGGCGTATTGTCATAGCCACGATAGTTATTACGCTGGGTGACCTGGTGTAGCTGCTGTGAGGCGGCCTGGCGCTGCGCGTCGCGGGAAGGGGAGTGCGTTGCCAGATTACCCGCCGTTGCCGTGGTACCCGTGCGCTGCTGCAACTGGGTCATTGCCGCCTGACGCTTCTCATTACGATCGACCGGTGAATGCTGGGTGGCGCTAAGCCCGCCTGGAACACTGGTCTGATGGAAATGCTGCGTGACGTTGTTATTAGGGTAAGGAATATTGCCGCGATAGGCCGGGTTATGCTGCCAGTTGGCATTATTGCCCGGCAAGTTTTGGCCCGTTATGTGATTGAAGTTGTTTACATTGATATTGATGTTATCGCCGTTATGCGAGTAGCCGTCATGATGGTCATCATCGTGATGGTGATAGTCATCATCGTGATGGTGATAGTCATCATCATGGTGGTGATCGTCATCATCCCAATCGATGTTGCTGAATAACGCGTACGTTGTGGCGACGCCAAGGCTGTAACCAAAACCTTTGACGAAACTATCGGCGAACTGCTCCCCCGGAGGCGGCGGTAAATAGACCGGTGGATAGGCGGTGTTGGCCCAGGTACCGTAAACAACGGCTGGATTGTAGTTGGGAACATAGACAACCTGCGGATCGGCGGATTCTATTTTGATGACCGTCGGAGCCGGTGGAGCCGTCGAAACGACCGTTACCCCATTCTTGGTTTGGGCGCGCGGTGGTGGGACATTTTTCACGCTGGTACTGACTTTCTGCTGCGGTGTCGATTTCAACGTTCCGGTTTGCTGGGCGATAGCGCGCAAGCGCTGTACCGAATCCATCACATCCTGCGGTTGGGCGAGAAACGCGTTACCCAGATTCTCCACCCACGGCGGGTTTTCTCCCATTAACGCTAACAGCGATGGGAAGGCGACCAGCGATTTTACGCTGGGATCCCAGGGTTGATTGGCCACCGCCTGTACCGCCGGATCGCCTTTCATGGTGGGATTATCCTGCGACCACTGTACCGCCTGTATTACGTTGCTTGGGTAGGTGGAGGCCATCAGCACCTGTGACAATAGGTTGTCCGGATACAGCGCGATTGGCGCCACCCACTGATCGATCTGCGCTGGGGTATAAGTGGTTGTCACTGGTTGAGCAGCGGCTGGCGCAGGCGCGGCCTGTACCACGACCGGAGGTTCGGGTATGGGTTGTGGTTCCCGACTTTTAACATAGAGAATACCCGCGGCGGCTAATAACCCGGCGCTACAAAGCAGTGCGAGCACATGGGGTTTGAAAGGCAGTGTCATGAGAACTCCCGGCACAGAAATTGGCCCGTTTTGACATAGTATTGTCGAAAAGCGGGGGATTGCCTGAGTATAAAGAGACCCTATTTGCGTTTTTGATTTTTGTTGGGATTTTGGCCAGTTATGTGTAACAGAATTAATTTTATATTCCGCGAAACTGACAGAAAACCTGCAATATTCTGCCCTTAACGATTCAGCTAATTTTTAATGTTGCTTTTTTGTAAACAGATTAACACCTCCCTAAAATCCTGCTATGCTGCCGACGCGGTATCGGGCATTTACCCTACAAACTGCTGTCTCACAGGAGCGTGAAGAGATCGCCGACCGCATATGACAATGAGAGCGAGGAGATACCGTCGTGCTAAAAGAATATCGTGAGCACGTAGCTGAGCGTGCCGCCGAAGGGATTGTTGCAAAACCCTTAGATGCAACCCAAATGGCCGGCCTGGTTGAGCTGCTGAAGAATCCGCCTGCTGGCGAAGAAGAATTCCTGTTAGATCTGTTAATTAACCGTGTACCGCCGGGCGTCGACGAAGCCGCCTATGTTAAAGCCGGATTCCTTGCCGCAATCGCCAAAGGCGAAGCGACTTCCCCGCTGGTTACCCCTGAAAAAGCCATCGAACTGCTGGGCACCATGCAGGGCGGTTACAACATTCATCCGCTGATTGATGCGCTGGACGACGCAAAACTGGCACCGATTGCCGCGAAAGCGCTGTCCCATACCCTGCTGATGTTCGATAACTTCTACGACGTAGAAGAGAAAGCCAAAGCGGGCAATGAATATGCACAGCAGGTCATGCAATCCTGGGCAGACGCCGAGTGGTTCCTGAACCGTCCGCAGCTGGCTGAAAAAATCACCGTCACCGTTTTTAAAGTCACCGGCGAAACCAACACCGATGACCTGTCTCCGGCCCCTGATGCCTGGTCCCGCCCGGATATCCCGCTGCACGCTCTGGCGATGCTGAAAAACGCCCGTGAAGGCATTGACCCGGATCAGCCGGGCAGCGTTGGCCCGATCAAACAGATCGAAGCGTTGCAGCAGAAAGGTTTTCCGCTGGCCTACGTTGGCGACGTGGTGGGAACCGGTTCTTCCCGCAAATCGGCCACCAACTCGGTGCTGTGGTTTATGGGCGACGATATCCCGAACGTGCCGAACAAGCGCGGCGGCGGTCTTTGCCTCGGTGGTAAAATTGCTCCTATCTTCTTCAACACCATGGAAGATGCGGGTGCGCTGCCGATTGAAGTGGACGTCAACAAACTGAACATGGGTGACGTGATTGACGTTTATCCGTTCAAAGGTGAAGTGCGTAACCACGAAACCAACGAACTGCTGGCTAACTTTGAGCTGAAAACCGACGTGCTGGTTGACGAAGTGCGCGCCGGTGGCCGTATTCCGCTGATTATCGGTCGTGGTCTGACGACCAAAGCGCGTGAAGCGCTGGGTCTGCCGCACAGCGACGTTTTCCGTCAGGCGAAAGATGTGGCGGAAAGCAATCGTGGCTACTCTCTGGCGCAGAAAATGGTGGGTCGCGCCTGCGGCGTGGCCGGTATCCGTCCGGGTGCTTACTGCGAGCCGAAGATGACCTCCGTCGGTTCTCAGGACACCACCGGTCCAATGACCCGTGATGAACTGAAAGACCTGGCGTGCCTGGGCTTCTCGTCTGACCTGGTGATGCAGTCCTTCTGCCACACGGCGGCGTATCCGAAGCCGGTTGACGTGACCACGCACCACACGCTGCCAGACTTCATCATGAACCGTGGCGGTGTGTCGCTGCGTCCGGGTGACGGCGTTATCCACTCCTGGCTGAACCGTATGCTGCTGCCGGATACCGTCGGTACCGGCGGTGATTCCCATACCCGTTTCCCGATTGGTATCTCCTTCCCGGCGGGCTCTGGCCTGGTGGCGTTTGCCGCTGCGACCGGCGTGATGCCGCTGGATATGCCGGAATCCGTTTTAGTTCGTTTCAAAGGCAAGATGCAGCCAGGCATCACCCTGCGCGATCTGGTGCACGCGATCCCGCTGTATGCAATCAAACAGGGCCTGCTGACCGTTGAGAAGAAAGGTAAGAAAAACATCTTCTCCGGCCGCATCCTGGAAATTGAAGGTCTGCCGGATCTGAAAGTCGAACAGGCGTTTGAACTGACCGATGCTTCCGCTGAGCGTTCTGCTGCTGGCTGTACCATCAAACTGAACAAAGAGCCGATCGTTGAGTACCTGACTTCGAACATCGTGCTGCTGAAGTGGATGATCGCGGAAGGGTACGGCGATCGCCGTACGCTGGAACGTCGCGTGCAGGGCATGGAGAAATGGCTGGCGGATCCGCAATTGCTGGAAGGTGATGCGGATGCAGAGTACGCAGCGGTGATCGACATCGATCTGGCGGATATCAAAGAGCCAATCCTGTGTGCGCCGAACGATCCGGACGACGCGCGTCTGCTGTCCGATGTGCAGGGCGAGAAGATCGACGAAGTGTTTATCGGTTCCTGCATGACCAACATCGGCCACTTCCGTGCCGCCGGTAAGCTGCTGGACAGCCACAAAGGCCAGCTGCCAACCCGCCTGTGGGTGGCCCCGCCAACCCGTATGGACGCCGCGCAGCTGACCGAAGAAGGCTACTACAGCGTGTTTGGTAAGAGCGGTGCGCGCATTGAAATCCCGGGCTGTTCGCTGTGCATGGGTAACCAGGCGCGTGTAGCCGACGGTGCGACGGTCGTCTCGACTTCAACCCGTAACTTCCCGAACCGTTTAGGTACCGGTGCGAACGTCTTCCTGGCTTCTGCGGAGCTGGCGGCAGTCGCGGCGCTTATCGGTAAGCTGCCGACGCCGGAAGAGTACCAGACCTACGTTGCGCAGGTGGATAAGACGGCGGCGGATACCTACCGCTATCTGAACTTCGACCAGCTTGGTCAGTACACTGAGAAGGCTGACGGGGTTATTTTCCAGACGGCGGTGTAATGCGCTAAGCCTGCGTTGTACATAATCCCTTCAATGCCCGGTGAACTTTGCGTCACCGGGCATTTTTATTTCTAATCCCTCCATCCGCTACGCTTTTTTTCTCTCTTACTGCTGCGATAATGATTCTATGGGTACAGTGCAGCGGTGACGCATTGCCCTTGCAGAGGAAAAGACTATGGATTACGAATTTCTGCGCGATATTACCGGCGGGGTAAAGGTGCGAATGTCGATGGACCATGAGGCGATTGGCCACTGGTTCAACGAAGAGGTTAAAGATAACCTTGCCCTGCTGGATGAGGTGGAGCAGGCCGCAAGCACCGTTAAAGGCAGTGAACGTTCCTGGCAGCGTGCTGGTCATGAGTACACATTATGGCTGGATGGTGAAGAAGTGATGATCCGTGCTAATCAGCTGGACTTTTCTGGTGATGAGATCGAAGAGGGAATGAGCTATTACGACGAAGAAAGCCTCTCTCTGTGCGGCGTTGAGGATTTTTTACAGGTCGTTGCCGCATACCGCGAGTTCATGCAGCAGCGTTGATGACCGCCTCCCAATCGGGAGGCGGTTTTCGTTTAGTGGGTGAAGGTAAGATGAAACAATCTGGCGGTCAGTTTCTCCGGTAGTGAAATCATCAGTTCATGTTTGTTGAATTCAGGTAGACAGAGCGCTTTGGCAAAGCGCGGGTATACGCAGCTGGCTTGTGAGATGTCATCAAGCGGCAGCATGATTGAGCCCTGTTCACTTTCCATTCGCCACACCGCCAGCCAGGCTTCATCTTCGTTGCGCAGGCCGAATGCCAGCCATGGGGAAGCGAAAGAGGGCATTCCTAGCGGCCAAAAAGGCTCCAGGTGGGGGATCTGCTGGCGAAACGATTTATACAGTGCGATCCCTTCCTGAACCAATGTGAAACGCTCTTCGCTCAGTTCCGCCAGATGCCCGCTTTGATGAACCCGCAGCAGCATGCTGTTAACCATGTTCATCACCACTTCTTCACGATCGCCTTCACGTAAGGGATAAGACCAAATGGCGGCCTGTTCAGGCATGACCGCCGAGGCTGCCGCGGCGGCGATAGATGCCATTAAGCGGTAATCAGTCTGATCGGTTACGGATTGAATGCTGTGCTGCTGCAAAAGCGCGTAATCCATGCGCAATCCGCCGCTGCCGCAGTTTTCAATCACCAGTTGCGGGTAGCGAGCCATGGTGTTTTTCAGCCAGCTAAGATAAGCCCTATTGTGCTGTAGCAATCCGTCGCCGGGGCTATCGGCGGCGTAATCGGTCCCGCTGCCCGCATTGATGTTGTAATCCATTTTGATATAGCTGACGCCATACTCTTCGACCAGGCGGGAAATAACCCGGTCGGCATGCTCCAGCACTAAAGGATGGCGGAAATCCAGCTGATAGCGCTGGTGGTCAATGACCCGTTTGCCGTGGCGCAGGAAAAAACACGCGTCAGGTAAGGATTGCGCCAGCGGACAGGCAATTCCCATCACTTCCAGTTCCAGCCACAACCCTGATTTCATACCTTTGGCAGTAATATAATCGAGCGGTTCGCGGATCCCTCCCGGGAAGCGCGTTGGTGCGGGGAGCCATTCGCCGACACCATCCCACCATTCACCGTCAGAGTACCAGCCGCAGTCGATACAAAAGTATTCACATCCCGCCTTCGCGGCGGCGTCAATCAACGGCAGCAGCTTCGCGGTGGTCGGATCGCCGGACAAACAGTTCATATAGTCATTGAATATCACCGGGAGCCGCTGGTTATCCGTCGACGGGCGCACTATTTTTCGCCGATAACGAGTGATTTCCTGTAGCGCTTCTTGTAATCCCCCCCGGACCAGCGCAACGGCGACCGGCACGGAAGTGAAAGTTTCCCCCGGCGAGAGATTTTTCCACCAGTGGCTTTCGTTCTCGGTTGGTCCGCTGACCTGCAAGTAGAGTCGATCGCGGAAGTCGCCGATTTCCCACTGCCATGAGCCGCTATGTTCAATCTGCCACAGTAGCGTGGAGCCTGCTGATGTATCCTCAAAAGCGGCGCAGGGTAAATAACCGATGCTGGACCAGGTGCCGGCGTTTTCTATCGAGAGACGATCGAGCGAAAAATGGTTTACCTTATCCAACCCGAGTTCCGGAAGCGTGCGGCTTTTCCATTGAGCTTCGCCATACCAGTTATTGTGCGGTAAGTGCAGAAGCGTGGTTTTTTCCCACGACTTGCTGTCAATGGCAAACAGCGTTAAGGAGCTGACATATTCCAGGCCGATGTGTTCCGGGGAGTCATTGCGTACATCGCTCCAGACTTGCATTGAGTGCGTGTCACGAAAATGCTGAAGATGCCAGCAGACGCCGATCGCTTCACCGCTAAGGCTGATTTCAAGCTTCTTGCCCAGCTTATTTTCGCTAAAACGATGGGACTGGTAGCGTAACGATGAACCCGGCTCGCTACCGGTATGCTTCCGGGCATGGTGATCGTTTTGGTTGTAGCCGCTGGCATGTACCTGTACCAGCGGAAACTCCCCGTGCGCCGCAGAATCCGTGGTTGTTGAAAACCGGCTAATATAAATTTGCTGTTTTTCATTAAGCGAAAAAGAAATATGCAAATTATCTTCAGTAAATTCTATAAAACTCATGTCCGATACTCCCTTTTATCATCGGCCAATGTTGCGTAATTTTTTTCCTGCCATTAGATTCTGTTCGATTTTTTCTAGTGAAATGTTTTTTGTTTCAGGAACAAAGAAATAAATAATGATAATGGCTGTAAGGTTTAATAAAGCATATAAGTAGAACGTATGAGCGCTACCTAATGTATTGAGTAGTGACAGGAAGGTCGCACTGACAATCATCCCGGCGATATGGCAAGTAAACGTGGAACAGGTAATACCAAATTCGCGCCCTTTTAATGGCTGAATTTCGGAGCACAATAACCAGATTAGCGGGCCTGCTGACATAGAAAAACCGATGATAAACAGCAGTAGCATCGCCACGGTGATGCCTTTTTCCATCATCGATAACGCATCACCACCCAGTAGTGAGCCTACCACGCTCATCGCAATACCCATGGTGATAAAACCAATATATAGCATGGGTTTACGTCCCCAACGGTCGACAAAGCCGACGGCGATAAAGGTAGCGACAGTCATCACCAGGCCAACAATTACCGTTCCCCACATTTGGTCTGCCGTGGAGCTAAAGCCAATTTCGTGGAAGATGCGTGGCGCGTAGTACATCATCACATTGACGCCGGAGAACTGCTGCATAATTTGCAGGACAATCCCTAATCCGACGCTACGGCGAAAGTGTTTATTTTCTTTAAATAAATGCCAGCCATGTTGTTTAACTTTAAGCTGTTCTTTAATTTCCTGGAGCTCGCTTTCAACCTCTTCGCGGCTGTTGCGCAGGCGCAGCAATACGGCTCTGGCATCCTCTTCTCTGCCATGCATCATCAGCCAGCGTGGGCTGCGAGGCAGGAACAAAGCGCCAAAAAGGAAAATTAGTGATGGAATGGCCACAACCAACAGCATTCCACGCCAGTTGCCGCTATAGCTAAACGCGGTATTGGTCAGAAAGACTATTAAAATTCCGAGAGCAATCATTAGCTGATAAGCGGAAATCATCGCGCCGCGGATATTTTTTGGCGTAATTTCAGAAAGATATAGAGGCGTTGCGTAAGATGCGACGCCGAGTCCTACGCCGAGAATCAGGCGCCCGATGATTAACATATCCGCGCTGACGGCGCAGGTGCAAATAATGGCACCGATACAGAATGAGCCAGCGGCAATTAACAGGGCATATTTACGTCCTAATCGATAAGCCAGAAAACCGCTGCACAGAGTCGCTGCTGCTGCACCGACCATCATTGAACTGACGATCCATTCTTGTTGATTATCAAGCAGATGATATTCTTTGGCGATAAGCGGGAGCGCGCCGGAGATGACGCCAATATCCAGGCCGAATAACAAACCGGCGAGGGCCGCCAGCAGACAAATCCAGATCACCTGCGGCCGTGTTTTATTGACGGATGTTGCAACAGGAAGCGGGTTATCTAATTGCATAGGGGTTACCTTTGTTAGTTTTGTTTATACCCGTCATACTTCAAGCCGCATCTTTGTTGGCTGCCTGCGCTTACCCCGGTCACGTACTATTTGTACGTTCCCAGGGATGCGCTTAGTTGCCGCCGTGATGCAACTCGAATTATTTAGGCTATAGAGATATCTAATAAAAATACTTAATCGATTTCGTATTTTTTATGCTAGATCTGAAAAATATCTCTGGCAATGGTGTTATCTGCGTAAATGTGATCTCTGCAACATTATGATGTAGTGTTAAAACGCTTTTTTATTGTCATCGGAAAATTAATGGTTTAGATTGGCAAGAATATCCTTGTCTGAAGCAATTTAGTCCATAAAGAAAAATGAATATTAAAGAACTGGCTGAGTTTCTGAATCTTTCGACAGCGACGGTTTCGAAAGCGTTGAATAACAAAAGCGATATCAGTAGTCATACGCGTAAAAAGGTCCTTGAGGCGGCGGAAAAACTGGGGTATCGGCCAAACGCTTCCGCTCGCTATCTGCGTAGCGGTAAAGTTGGTGTTGTAGCGTTGCTGCTGCCTGCCGCAGATGGTGGAAATATTCATACCGCATCCTTCTTTATGCGTATTGCCAGAGGATTGCAATCCAGTCTTAAAGAGAGCGGTATTGACCCGGTTATCCACATCACCACGGACCGGCAGGGCGAGCACCTGCTGTTGAAAAAAATAATTGAGCAAAACCGTGCTGATGCGGTCATCCTGACAGATACGCGTATTGATGATGATCGTATTTTGCTGCTGAACGATCTGCGGTTTCCTTTCGTCACGATGGGACAAAGCCGGGTGCTGAACGGTCATTTTAATTGGGTTGATTTTCATCATGAAGAAATGGGGCGTCAGTGCGTCCGCTATGCAATGCACCAGGGGGCAAAGCGTATTGCTGTTGCGACGCTAGGCGCTGACAGCATGCACGGGAAGCAGTTTCTTGATGGGTGCTTACAGGAGTTACATCTGCAGGGTCAACAGCTGGACGATGGGCTGATCTTTTTTGGCGCGGTGACCGAGCAGTCTGGTGAAGAGGCTGCCAGACAGTTTATGCATCAGGCTGAAAAACCGGATTTTATTATCTTTATCAATGATTTTCTTCTGATGGGGGCCAGTCATTATCTGGCGGCATTGCCTGATTGTGGACTGACGGAGAAATCAATGCTGTGCGCTGCAGCGAGCAGTGATTTCTCGGGCAAGCTGTCATCGACAACCTGCATGTTTACCGTCGATCATGAAGAGATCGGCCGTCAGCTTGGCGAGGCGGTGCTGCGGGTGACTGAGGGAAATAAAGAAGCAAGGGCGGTTTTGTTAGACCTGCAGGTTAATATTTGATAAACGGAGCTTCCCTGCTCCGTCAGAGATTTATACCGTCGGAATATTTCTGGCGTAGTGAATTTCGCGCATCTCTTTCCAAAGCTGGTCGGTAATGACCTTGCGCTCCTCTTCTGTTAAATCTTCAGGTTTAGTGTGGAACATATAGTGTTTAAGGTCGAATTCCTTAAGCAACATCTTGGTGTGGAAGATATTTTCCTGATAAACGTTCACGTCCACCATGTCATACAGGGACTTAATATCGTCAGACATGAAGTTCTGAATGGAGTTGATTTCATGATCGATGAAATGCTTCATGCCGTTCACATCGCGGGTAAAACCACGAACCCGATAATCGATGGTGACGATGTCTGATTCAAGCTGATGAATCAGATAATTCAGGGCCTTTAGCGGCGAGATGACCCCGCAGGTTGAGACTTCAATATCGGCACGGAAGGTACACAATCCACCTTCAGGGTGGCTTTCCGGGTAGGTATGAACGCAAATATGGCTTTTATCGAGGTGCGCGACAACGGTTTCCGGCAGCGGGCCCGGGTGTTCGGTTTGATCGATAAGCTGCGGATCAATCGGCTCTTCGCTGACCAGTATCGTTACGCTAGCGCCCTGAGGCTCATAATCCTGACGCGCGATGTTAAGAATATTTGCGCCAATAATGGAACAGGTCTCTGACAAAATTTCAGTCAGACGGTTGGCATTATAGAGTTCGTCGATATAGGCGATGTAACCATCACGCTCCTCTGCCGTTTTCGCGTAGCAGATATCATAAATGCAAAAACTCAGGCTCTTGGTCAGGTTGTTAAAGCCGTGCAGCTTCAATTTTTTCAATTTAGATCACCCCCTTACTTAACGGTGGACAGCGTATCCTGTAGATATTGCGGTAAAGCAAATGCCGCTGCATGAATTGCCGGATTGTAATAGCGGCACTTCAGATTCAATTTATGAAAGCGCGCCTGGATGATTTCACTGGAAAGGTGGCGCAGGGCTTCGTTATCCGTGGCCCATGCGAAGGTCATAATGCCGCCGTAATAGGTTGGAATCGCCGCCTGGTAGAAGCTCACATCGCTAAAGTAATGGCTCAGCTTGCGGTGGCTACCGATAGCTTCATCTTGCTGTAAGAAGCAGACACCGTTCTGAGCAACGAAGATCCCATCAGGGTTCAGACAGCGCTTACAGCCTTCATAAAATGCGGAGGTGAATAAGCTTTCACCAGGACCAATAGGATCGGTGCAATCGGAGATAATAACGTCAAACGTTTGCGTCGTCTGATTAACAAAATTGACGCCATCATCAATAACCAGTTTAAAACGCGGGTCGTCATATGCACCTGCGTTGTGGTTAGGGAGATATTGACGACAGAATGAAACGACTCCAGCATCGATTTCCACCATGGTGATGGTTTTGATATTGCGATGACGGGAGACCTCACGCAGCATAGCGCCGTCGCCGCCGCCTATAATCAGCACATGTTCCGCCTGACCGTGGGCCATTAGAGGAACATGGGTCATCATTTCATGATAGATAAATTCATCGCGTTCGGTGGTTTGCACCACGCCATCCAGTGCCATCACGCGGCCAAAGGCGGCGTTTTCGAAAATGATCAAATCCTGATGATCGGTTTTCTCATGATACAGCACGTTATTAACGCTGAAATATTGACCAAAATGGTCGTGCAACGTTTCATGCCACAGATTGTCATCGGCCACAGGCAGATCCTCCTTTGTTAACATCTGTTACACCCATAAAAAATGAGCGCAACATCATAGCCAACTATACATGAGGATGCACGATGGATGTTTAGCGGATGAAGTATGGCGTATGTTGTCGTTCAAAAAATGGGGGAAACGCCTCCTTTAACAGGAGGCGTTAGGATCAGGGTTTTTTAGCCTGGGGTTCCGCCGCAGTAGCATCAACGATTCTGACCGAATAAATCATAGTCGCTCCCGGTGGGATTTTGGGTGGTCTGCCTTCACTACCGTAAGCCAGGTCTGGAGGTATCACTACCGTAATAGAACCATGATTTCCCAGGCGCTTTATTGGCCCGAAGAATATGGGGGGATAGGATTTTAGCGTCTGGGACCAGACTTTGCCTTCTGCTTCCATGTCGTTAATGACGGTTCCGTCGGTAAGCGTTTCCTTGATGGTTACGGTAACGATATCGCTATCCAGGATCTTACCTTCGCCGGCATAATCGATACGACTGTAAACACCGTCTTTAAACACCACGCCTTTTTGTTTCGCGAACTTTTGTTGATATTTTTTTCCTTCACTAACCATCTGCTTTTCAACTTTATTGAGGCGCTGAAAGACCTCTTTGGAGACATCGAACAGAGCCTTGTTGCGCACTTTTTCATCTAGGAGGATGTTCCCTGAAAAAGAGTCCAGGATGCCCTGCAGAACGGTATCTTTATTGATGCTGATGCCCTGAGAACTGCGGGTGGACAAGACTTTTAGCGCTTCCTCGCCCATCGACACGCCGACAGAGTAAGCCTGCTGCTGGGGCTCTTTTGCCAGATTGATATCCGTGTGTTTGTTGACGGTTTTGGTCTCCGCCGTAGAGAGTTTGGCTTTAAGCTGTTTAATCTCTTCAGCGTTGGCCAGCAGCTGGGCTTTGTCGCTCTCTGCCTTCTGGCGAACGGCATCTGCCTGAAGCGCTGACTGCTCTTTATTGATGCTATAAAAATCGAGTTTTGCCGTGAGCGCCTTTTGTGTAACTTCCGCCGCCGCCAGTTGTACAGACAGAGCTTGTTTTTCGGATAAAGAAGCGGTGAGTTTTGCTTCCAGTGCTTTCTGAGCTTCTTCAGACGCACTCAGCTTAGTTTGCAGCGTCTGCTGCGTGGTATCTGCCGCGGTGAGTTTTGCTT